>DASSYY010000203.1:0-7793 GCA_035703025.1 Gemmatimonadales bacterium
ACCGTGCGACGGAGCCGCGGGCCCCGGACCTCGCCGCGCCAGCCATCGAGCATGCCCCAGTAGGGCGTGACGTCGCCGACGGAGGGGAGCAGGCGCCGCCAGTCTACTGCGCCGCCGGGCAGCGCCCGGATGGACGTCACCTTGAGCTGGCGCTTTCCGTTGTACAGCCCTACGACGGCGGTCACGTCCGCCACCGCGCCCCGCTCGAGGCCGGCAATGCGCGCCTGGTCTTCCGCCCAGAACGGCGCGGTAGGAAGCCGGCCGTGGCAGTTGCCCAGCGTGAGGATGGTGAACCCGCCGCGGCCGGAGTCGCGCCGCTCGACCTCCACGACGAGAAGCGGCTCCTCCACCCCCGCGCCCACCGCCAGGCGCGCCAGGTCCATCACGGCCGCGCCGTCTGTTTCGCGCCCATCATCGGCAGTAGCTTGAAGGCATGACCCCGATGCATCTGCTGGTGCTCGAGCACGACCCGTTGCGCCGCGAGGCGCTGCTGGGAACGCTGCGCTCGGCGGGGCACCATGCGGTGGCGGCGCCGGACGGGCCGGCCGCGGCCGCGGCGATTGGCCTGCCCGGCTTCGACGCCCTTCTGTTGGACCTCGGCCTCCCCGATCTCGAGCTGGCGCGCCTGCGCGAAGTGCTCGCACCGACCGAGCCGGTCACCCCCGATTCGCTCGAGGCCGCCGAGCGCCGGCACATTGCCCTGGCGCTGCGACACACGGCCGGTAACAAGCGCCAGGCCGCGCACCTGCTGGGCATTTCGCGCTCGACCCTGCTCCACAAGGTGCGGAAGTACGGGCTGGCCACCGCGGTGCTGCTCGCAGTCGCCGCGTGGCCGGTGGCGGCGCGGCCCGCGGGCGCGCAGAGCACGGCGGCGCTTACCCGCGGCCCGGTGCAGGCGGGTACCCTGTCGTTCGCCGGCCACGCGGTCGGCGGGATGCACGTGGACCTGACTTTGGCCCCGACGCGGTAGGCGCGCGACCCCTCCTCGAAGGTGCCGTCATCCTCCGAGCCAGCCGAGGGGCCGCGCGCTCAGGGCACGATGCGCAGCCGGCCAAGGCGGGACACGACGACGGTGCGGCTGGCCGCTCCCCGGCTCAGGCGGAACGAGGCGTTGGACACCCCGATGGAGATACCGACCGGCGAAAAGGTGATGATGCGGCTCGGCCCCGCGAGCGTGACGCCGAGCGCGACCGGTCCCGCGGCGCGCCAGGAGTCAGCCGATGCGCCGCGAGGCCGGATGGCCAGCGTGCCGGTGCTGATGGTGAGCTCGACGATACGACTCTGCAGAATGGCGCTGATGCGGGCACGGCGATGGGCCGAGGCGATCTCGATGGCGGCCCGGTTCACGGCCAGGCCATCGGTGAAGCCGCGCACGCGAGGCTCCGCGATGGCGGTCAGCGTGCCGATGATGACGAGCACGAGGAGGAGTTCGAGGAGGGTGGCACCGCGTCGCATGGGGCAACGATAGGGCCGCCGCAGGCGTTTCCGGCACCCATTTCTTGCGTGCGGCTGCCGGAATTTGCGCGCACTTGCCTGCGGGCTCCCGGTGGGCGATACTAACTTCCACCCCCAGCCACTCTTTACGTAAGGACGCGCCCTGTTCACGCCGCAGCAACTCTTCGGTGAGGTCGAGCCTTCCGCGGACGTGCTGAGCCACGCGCCCTTTCTGGAGCGCGCGCGAGCGGAGCACGAGCGCGAGCGTGAAGGGTCGGCCCGGCTCGCGTTGGGTGCTTATCTGGTGACGCGTTTGGTTGATCGCCTGCTGGAACGCGACAAGGATGGGGGCGCGCAGGACGGCCTGCTGTGGCAACTCGACGCGGTTCGGCGCCATCTCCGGGAGCTGCCGCCCGACGCGCCCGAAAGCGCGCATCTGCACGGCATCGCGGATGCCGTTCCCGTCGGTCCGCAGGCCTTCTCCAGTCTCCGTCTCAGCCTGATGGCCTACGCCTACTTCCTCGAGCATGAAGGCCGCCTCGAGGAGGCGCTGGAAGTGCTGGCGCTGGCGGTGCGAACGCACGGATCCGACGTGCCGCCTGCGGATTTTGCGGCGTCGGCCCTGTTCGCGGGCCGGCTCAACCGGCTGCTCGCACGGTGGAACGAGGCCAGCAGCTGCTACATGTCGGCCGAGTCCGCGGCCGAGCGGGCGAGCGACCGCGTCCTCACGCTGCGCGCGCGGCTGGGCCGCGGCGCGGTGCTGCGAGGCCAGGGCAACCTGCCGATGGCGCGCAGCGTGGTCGAGGTGGTGATCGAGGCCGCGCGCGCCGCGGGCCTGCGCGACGTGGAGTCCATGGCGCTCATGGATCTCGGCTCGGTCTGCTCGATCGAAGGGCGGCGGGTCGAGTCGGTCCAGGCCAACTACGAGGCCTTCCGGATTACCGAGGACGCACTGCAGCGCATGCGCATCCTCGGCGATCTCGGCGTCGGGCTCAAGGAGATCGGCGCGCCGGCCGCGGCCCGGGTGGCCTTCGAGATCGTCGTCGGCGCGCGCACGAGCTTCCTCGTGCGGACCAATGCCGTCCTCGAGCTCATGGAGCTGGAGTCAGGCGCGGGCGACCGCATGGCCTTCGAGCGGCGGCGGGCGGAGGCGGAAAAAGTGGAGGGCCGGATGCCGCCGAGCATGCTGGCGGACTTCCACTACAAGGCGGGCGTGGGGCTCGCTCGGTTCGGGCAGCTTGGCCGCGCCCGGCAGCTGCTGAAGGCCGGCCAGGAGCTGGCCGAGACGCACCGATTGAACGCCTGGTACTTCCGGTTCGAACGGGTGCTCGCGGGGTTGACCGGCTGCGATCTGCCCACACTCGAGCCGCCCGCCACCCCTGGACTCGGCGACCTGCCGGAAGTCCAGGAGGTGGCGGTCGGGCTCCGCGAATACGCCGCGGCAGCGACCTAGTTGTTCGCGCCCTGAGTCTCGAAGGCGGGCGCGGAGGGCTCGGACGGCCCGGTGGCGTCGCTGCGGGTGCAGGCGGCCGAGGTCAGGGTGGCAAGGGTGAGCGTGACGATCGCGAGCCACTGGGTCGTGGTGCGGGTCATGAGGCGCTTCCTTTCAGATGGCGTCTTGGCGCAGGGGTGACGCCCAATCTGCAAGGGGCCTTAGGCCGGATTTAGGCCTTTTTTGCGACAAAGAGGGGCCCATTTGCGACACATCGTGCTCGCTGCGGTACCCGCCGAACGGCTGTTCCGGCTTCGGTCCCTGGATCCCGACCGGTTCGTATGGGAGGCGGTCACCACCTGGCCGGAGGCCGTAGACGCCATCCGCGCCAAGCCGGTCCAGATGGCGGTGGTCGACCCGCTCCTGGGCGGCAACGTCCCCCGCACGCACGGGATCGGACGTATCCGGCAGTTCTTCCCCTCCCTCCCCCTCCTAGTCTACACCGAGCTCGCGCCCGCCACCGCGGGGGTGCTGCTGGAGCTCGGCCGAGCCGGCATCCGGCGAGTCATCGTCCACCGGTTCGAGGATGCCCCCGCCTCCCTCCGGAGCGCCCTCCTGGCGGAGCTCGAGCACAGCGCCTCGCAGCAGGTGATCCACGGCCTGGGCCAGATCCTACGGGAGCTGCCACCCGAGCTGCGTCTGGCCCTCGAAGGCATGCTCCACGCCCCGGGTGAGGGTCCCACCGTCACCGCGCTCGCCGACCGGGCCCGTCTCACGCGCCGCACCTGCGAGCGGTGGTTCACCAAGGTAGGCCTGCCGTCGCCGCGAGTGGTCATGGTGCTGACGCGCCTGCTGTACGCGCACCGGCTGCTGCTCGATCCCGGCTACACCGTCGAGGACGTGGCGATCAAGCTGGGGTACAGCAAGACCAAGACGCTGCAGATGCACCTCCGCGCGGTCTTCGGCCTGACGGCCGGCGAGCTGCGGGTATCGCTCTCGACCGACGATGCGCTGGCCACCGTCACCAGCCGGTATTTCACTCCGCTGCGACGGGCCGCCGCGTCATGACGCCGAGAGTCCTGATCGTCGACGACGAGGCGGCGCTTCGCCGGACGCTGGAGCGTGCCCTGCGGGCCATGGGATACGACGTGGTGACGGTCGGAGACGCCCAGCTCGCATACGAGGCACTCGACGGCATGGACGTGGACCTGGTGCTGCTCGATCTTCACCTGCCGCAGATGTCGGGCGACACGTTCTTCGTCGCGCTGGCCAGCCGGTGGCCCCACCTCGCGTCCCGCATCGTGCTCATGACCGGCGACACCTACGCCGAGACGGGTCACTGGCCGCGCGACCTCAAGCTCTGTCCCCTGCTGCTCAAGCCGTTCACGCTCGACATGCTTCGGGGCACAGTCGCCGCGGCGCTCGAGCGCGCCGGCTCGACCGGCCGCCGGGCGGGGAACGGATCCGCATGACCATGACCGCCGGCCTCCCGCTCGCCGCCCCGCCCGATCCACTCGCCACGCTCAGAGAGTACCGCTCGCTCGCGCCCTGGGGGCTCCGGGACCTCACGGCGCTGGCGGCCGGCATCCTCGACGCTTCGGGGGTGGTGCCGGTCAACGCCGCCGCCCGGGCCCGGCCGAGCGAGCGCACCATCCGGTTCTACGTGGCGCGGGGGCTGGTGAGTCCGCCGGACGGCCGCGGCACCGCCGCGGTCTACTCCTACCGCCACCTGCTCCAGGTCCTCGCCATCAAGCTGCGCCAGATGGAGGGTGCCACGCTGGAAACGATGACCCGGGAGTTCGCGGGGCTGACGGGCGACCTGATCGAGCGGCGGGTGGCTGGGGTCCTCGGACCCGCGCTGCCGCGCCCTGACCGGCTGGCGCTGCTGCAGGCCCCCGGCACGGGCCGCGGGCGGGTGGGCCGCGCGCTGCTCGGCTGGCTGGCGCCCGTCGAGGGGGCCGCCGGCGCCGCCACGGCCTGCCGGCGGATCGCCGTCACGCCGGGCATCGAGGTCCTGATCGACGAGCAGCACCCCGTCCTCCGTCTGAACGGCGACGTGGAGGCCATCGCGGAGGCGCTGCGCCAGGCGCTCGCGGGACTGGTGGCGCCCTAACCTCCCCCCTCAAGGATCGATCATGGCCGCCATGCTCATTCTCCTGGTCATCCTCGCCGTCCTCGCGCTGTGGATCATCGGGGCCTACAACGGCCTCATCGCCCTCAAGAACCAGGTGGCCAACGCCTGGAAGCAGATCGACGTGCAGCTCAAGCGGCGGCACGACCTGATCCCCAATCTGGTCAACACGGTGAAGGGCGCCATGGACTTCGAGCGGAACACGCTCGAGGCCGTCATTTCGGCGCGCAACAAGGCGATCAGCGCGAGCGGCGTGGCGCAAACGGCCAAGGCGGAAGGCGAGCTGACCCAGGCGCTCGGCCGGCTGTTCGCGCTGACCGAGGCCTATCCCGAGCTCAAGGCCACGGGCAACGTCGCGCAGCTGCAGGAGGAGCTGACGAGCACCGAGAACAAGATCGGGTTCGCGCGGCAGCTCTACAACGACACCGCCACGCAGTACAACACCCGGCAAGCCACCTTCCCGACCATGCTGGTGGCCGGTCTCGCGAAGGCGACTCCCGCGGAGTTGTGGCAGATCACGGACGACACCGAACGCGCGGTGCCGAACGTCGATCTGTCGACCACCAAACCGACGCCGTGAGCGCGGACGCCAACCTCTTCGCGCAGCAGGAAGCCAACCGCCGCCGCTCCACCTGGCTCGTCATCGGCTTCATCATCTTCTTCGCCTGGGTCGGGTTCGGCGGCGATCTGGCCTTCGGGCTCCTGACCGCCGACGCCCCGCCGGGCAGCTACCACCACGTCATCCCGGTCATCGGCATCTTCACCACCCTCGCCGCCGGCGGCATCTGCTGGTACTCGTGGCGCTACGGCGCCCGCCAGGTGCTCTGGTCCACCGGCGCCCGCGAGATCGTCGAGCCGGCCACGCCGGAGGAGCGGCAGCTCGTCAACGTGGTGGAGGAGATGGCGATCGCGTCGGGCGTCCCGGCTCCCCGGGTCTGGGTCGTGCCCGACGACGACCCCAACGCCTTCGCCACCGGGCGCGATGCCGCGACCGCCAGCATCGCGGTCACCCGGGGGCTGCTGGGCACGCTCTCGCGAGACGAGCTGCAGGGGGTCGTGGCCCACGAGATGGCCCACGTCCGGAACCTCGACGTGCGGCTGATGACCCTGCTCGCGGGGATGGTCGGGGCGATCGCGCTGATGTCGGACGGGATGGGGCGGATGATGCGCGGTTCGCGCTACTCGAGCGGCGGCGGGCGCAGCGGCGAGAGCCGCGGCAAGGGCGGGGGCAACCCGCTGGCGCTCGTGGTGCTGGTGCTGTGGCTGCTCACGCTGGTCGTGGCGCCGATCGTCTCCCGGATTCTGGCGATGGCGGTGAGCCGGAAGCGGGAGTATCTGGCCGACGCCACCGGCGCCCAGTTCACCCGCAACCCGCTGGCGCTCGCCTCGGCGCTCGCCAAGCTCGAGTCCGCCGCCTCCCCGACGCGGGCCATCACTCGCGGCGCCGCGCACCTCTGCATCGTCGACCCGGCGCCGGGGTTCCTCTCCTCGCGCGAAGGCTTCTTCGCCGACGCCCTCGCCTCCCATCCGCCGATCCAGCAGCGGATCGCCCGCCTGCACGAGATGGGCTATCTGCAGCAGCCGGACACGCCCGCGCCGCTGCCGCCGGCCTAGCGGCCCCCTCAACTCACCAGATCGACCATGTCCGCGGTGAAGCTCCCGGGGTCGAACGGAAGCGCGATCACCCGGTCGGCCCCGGCGCGGCGCGCCGCCTCGCCGTCCCCGGCGACGAGCGCGACCACGCGATAGCCGCGCGCGGGCGGGGGATCGAAGCCGCCGAGCGGGTGCGCGCCCGCGGCGCCGGTGCCGCCCAGCAGGAGGACCAGCGCCACGCCGATTCGCTCGGCGCTCCGGCGCAGCTCCTCGGGCGTGGCGCACCGCTCGACCGCGAAGCCGGCGTGCCGGAGGAGCAGCACCACGATGCGGGCCATGTCCTCCTCGGCTACCTGCACCAGCGCCATGCCCCGGTGCGGGGCGGCCGTGGCCGGGGCGCCGGCTCCGAGATCCACCATCTGGATCCCGGGCATGTAGGCCTTGGTGTGAATGGCCCGCAGATCGCCGATCTGCTTCACGATGTCGCGAATCCGGAACAGCGAGACCTGAATGCCCTCGAGCGCCTGCCGCCGCTGCTCCAGGGGCAGATCGGGATCCTCGAGGAGCAGCTCGACGTCCGACGACGCCGACATCAGCGGATTGTTGATGCCGTGGTGCAGCGTCACCGTCATCTCCCCGATGGCGGCCAACCGCTCCGCGCGCACCAGATCCCGCTCGGCCGCGACGAGCGCCTTGCGCAGCTCGCGGCTCCGCCGGACGCGCTCCAGGATCTCGGGCAACATGTCGAGCAGCGACTGGTCCTTGGCGAGGTAGTCGTCGGCGCCGAGCCGGAGCGCCGCGGCGGCCAGCGACTCGTTGCCGTTCGCCGTGACGAGCACGACGGCCGGAGGGTTGGCGCGGGCGCGGATCACCTCCAGGATGTCGAGCCCGTTGGCGTCGGGGAGCTGGTGGTCGAGCAGGACGATGTCGATGCCGTCCAGGGACTCGAGCGCCTCGCGCCCGGTGGTCACGTGCACGCCTTCGCCGAAGCCGCGCGTGCGTACGAGGTGCAGTACGAGGCGCGCGATGGTCACGTCGTCGTCGACGATGAGCACACGGGGCCCCGCGGAGGGCTCAGCCATGGGCGGCGCGCACCCCGATACCCAGCGTGACGGTCGCGGCCATCCGAACGAGCGTGTGTGCGCTCATGCGCGATCCGTCAGTCCTGGCCGCGGGAGGCGGCGCACATTCAAGGCTGCGCAT
>DASSYY010000252.1:0-4551 GCA_035703025.1 Gemmatimonadales bacterium
AGCGGCTGCCAGAGGCGTCGAGCGTCACGCCGGACGCCCTCACGTCCGCCGCGGGATGGAGGCCGAAGGTCACCCGCGGCGCCCGCGTGGGCAGCGCACGCCAGGCGGCGTCGTCCAGGTTCACCACCTCGACGCCCGCCAGGGTGAGCAGTGTCGTCAGCTTGAGCTTCGCGGCGAGGTAGGACTCCATGGTGCCGTGGTAATCGAGGTGATCGCGCGTCAGGTTGGTGAAGACTCCCGCGGCGAAGCCGAGGCCATCGAGCCGTCCCTGATCCAGGCTGTGGGACGACGCCTCCATTGCGACGTGCGTCGTCCCGCGCGCGAGCAGGGCGGCGAGGGTGACCTGCAGATCGATCGGTCCGGGGGTGGTGAGCGACCCGGCGGTCGAGTCGACTGCGTCCCCGTGCCCGTCGAACGCGCCGAGCGTGCCGATGCTGCCGGCGCTGTCCGAGGCGTTGAACAGGTGGCGGATGAGACCGGTGGTGGTGGTCTTCCCGTTGGTGCCTGTCACCCCGATGAGCGTGAGCCGCCGGCCGGGATGCCCATACCAGGCCTGCCCAAGAGCGAGCGCGGCCCGGCGGCCGTCCCGGACGACGATCTCGGCAACACCGGACTGCTGCGCGGTCTCCACCACCACCGCGGTCGCCCCCCGGCGCACCGCATCCGCCACGAAGCGGTGGCCGTCCGCCTGCGAGCCCCGCACCGCCAGGTAGAACATGCCGGGAACAACGGTCCGGCTGTCCATCCCGATCGCGGTCGGAACGGGGCCGTGCGCCGGGGCGGCAACCAGCAGGTCGTGGCGGCGGAGCTCGTCGACGAGCTCGGACCAGGTGAGGGCCATCTAGAAGGCTCCCGAATCCGTTGCCTGAGTGAGTCGTGCTGCGTCCGGACCCCCGCGAGTCCGGGCGAAGCAAAGGGGTCGCCGGTGCCTGCTCATTCCGCCAGCACCAGCACCGCGCTTCCCGGACGCGCGCTCTCCCCCGCCGCCGGCACCGTCCGCACCACCCGCCCGAGACCCCGCAGGTTCACCCGGAACCCGCGCCGGTGCAGCGCCAGCGCCGCCTCGCGAATCGACCGTCCGGCGACATCCGGCACCGGCCGCGGGGCGGTGCTCGACTCCGGGGTGCGGTACGGCAGCGTCACCACCACCGGGGGCGGTCCGGCCGGCGCCGCGGCCAGCGTCTTCGTCACCTCGGGCGCCGCCGAGTCGCGCACGGCCAGGCGGCCGCGGTCGATCGCCACCCGCCGGGAGGCGAGCGCCTGTTGGAGCATGGTCCGCGTCACCGGCGCGGCCGTGAGGCCGCCGTAGTAGTTGCCCCGCGGGTTGTCGATCTTCACGATGACCACGAGCTGCGGGTGGTCGGCCGGAAAGATCGCGGCGAAGGACGCGGTATACTGCCCGTGGACGTAGCGCCCGTTCTGGAACCGGACGGCCGTGCCCGTCTTCCCCAGGACGGAGTAGTTGGTGAGCTGCGCCATCTCTCCGGTGCCCCCCGCCCCTGCGGCCTCGCGCAGGAACTCGCGGAGCTGGGCCGCGATCTCGGACGACACCACCCGGCGCACGGGCTCGGGCTGGTGGCGGTACAGCAAATTCCCCGCCGGGTCCCGCACCTCGCGGACGAGCGTCGGGGCGAGCAGCACCCCGTCGTTGGCAATCGCTGCGTACGCCGCCGCGAGCTGCACCGGGGTGACCGCGAACTCGTACCCCATGGCCAGGCTGGCACGGGTGTACATCGGCTGCCAGCGATGGGGAAACGCAAGGATCCCGCGGGATTCGCCCGGGAATTCGGCCCCCGTCGGCGTGCCGAAGCCGAAGTCGCGCAGGGTCTCGAACTGCTCCTCGGGCCGGAGCCGCGAGGAGAACTTGGCCATCGCGATGTTGCTCGACACCTGAACCGCGCGAGCGAGGGTGAGCTGGCCGTGCTGGGCGTGCGCGTCGGTGATGCGCCGCGTCTTCCCGGTCGTGGTCACCGGCATGTTCCACACGCCGTTTTCGCCGGATACGGCGTCGGTCGGCTGCACCCGGCCACGCGCGAGGAGGGCCGCTGCCGTGAACAGCTTGGCGGTGGAGCCGGGCTCGAACGGATCGGTGAAGGTGGACGCGCTGGGGGCCCCGCCGCTCGCCGCCTGCCGCGACGCCAGCGCGAGCAGCTCGCCCGAGTTGGGGTCGAGGAACACCACGTCCCCGCCCTCCGCCCGCATCTGGGAGATCGCGTCGTCGAGTCCGCGCTCGGCGATCTCCTGCAGCTCGGCGTCGATCGTGAGCGTCACGTCGTTCCCCGCCACCGGATCGCGAGTCTTTCGGTTGGGCGAGTCGTAGCGCCGGCCCTGCAGATCCTTGAGCAGCACCGCCTCCCCCGGCCGGCCGGTGAGCAGTGAGTCGAGCGCTCCCTCGAGCCCCGAAGCGCCCACCGCCCGGTCGGGCGCGAGACCGCCGATGATCGGCCGCGCGAGATCGCGCGATGGATAGAACCGCTGGAACTCGCCGTCCAGGTGGATGCCGCTCACCCGGCGGAGCGGCTGGACCTGGGTGGCGTTGAAGGGGCCGTGCAGGTAGATCCAGCGCTTCCGCGCCTGGAACTCGCGATTGAGCGCCGGTGCCGAGACGCCGAGGTTCCGGACCAGCAGCACGAACGCCGACCGCACGTCGTCGAGCTCGTTCGGGGCCACGCCGACGTGATAGAACTCCTGGGTGATGGCGAGCGGCGTGCCGTTCCGGTCGTAGAGCGCGCCTCGCCTGGCGGCCAGCACCACCTTCTCGGTGCGCTGCCGCGCCGCCAGCTGTTTCCAGCGCTCGGCCTCGACGATCTGGAGCTGCGCTGCCCGGGTGAGCACCGCCAGGATGCCGAGCGCGAACCCGAACTGGATGGCGGCGATACGCGCGGTGGGCTTGGCCATCAGCGCTCGCCCGCGCCGGTGGGCGGGACGGCAAAGAGCACGAACTCCGAATCGGCCGGCTCGTGCAGGCCGAGCGCGCGTTCGACGATCGGCACGAGGACCTGACGGCTCGAGGCCAGGCGGATCCGCCGCTCGAGATCTCCGCGCCGGGCCTCCAGCGCCATGCGCTCCTCGCGCAAGTCGCGGAGCCGCCGGGC
The DNA here is from genome assembly GCA_035703025.1 of Gemmatimonadales bacterium. Classification (GTDB taxonomy): domain Bacteria; phylum Gemmatimonadota; class Gemmatimonadetes; order Gemmatimonadales; family GWC2-71-9; genus CAVVWJ01. Next base: position 3,096 of record DASSYY010000252.1, read on the forward strand.
CGTGCGGAAGCCTTCCGTCTGGCGCGTGGTGATGGCCACCAGCACCACGAGGAAGAGGAGGAGCCACAGCATCAGCCAGTGCCGCCCCTTAAGACGCATCGCCCGCCTGGAAGATCCTGAGGTGCGCGCTCCGCGCGCGCGGGTTGGCCGCCACTTCGTCCGGCTCGGGCACGATCGGTTTGCGCGGTACCAACCGGCCCAGCGGCCGGCCACGGCAGGTGCAGACTGGTTGCCTCGGCGGACAGACGCAGGCGGCGGCCCACTCCCGGAACGCCAGCTTCACCAGCCGGTCCTCGCCCGAATGATAGGTAATGACCGCCAGCTTCCCGCCCTCGGTGAGCGCGTCCCGGAAGGCCGGCAGTGCCGTCGCGAGACCGGCCAGCTCGTCGTTGACGGCGATCCGAACGGCCTGGAACAGCCGGGCGAACTCGGAGGGGCCAGCCCGCGCGCCGAGCGTGGCGCGCACCGCATTCACGAGGTCGTCGCTGATGGCGAACGGATGATGGCCGCGCCGCCGCACGACTTCCCGGGCCAGTCGGCGGGACTGCCGCTCATCGCCGTACTCGTGAAACACGCGCGCCAGCTCGGCCTCGGGGGCTGAGTTGAGGAACGCCGCCGCCGTCGGGCCGCTGTCCCCCATCCGCATGTCGAGCGGCGCGTTGGGTCGGAAAGTAAAGCCGCGCTCCGCCTCGTCCAGTTGCCTGGAGGAGACACCCAGGTCGAGCAGAATGAAGTCGGGCCGGAAGGCCGCGACGGCGTCGAGGGCGGTAGGAGCGCTGTACGCGGCCTGGAGGTAGTGCATGCCCACCTCCCCCAGTCGCCGGCGGCTCACCGCGATGGCGGCAGGATCCCGGTCGATCCCCAGCACCTCCGCGCCTCCCCGCCGGAGCGCCTCCGCGTGGCCGCCATCGCCGAGGGTCGCATCCACGGCGCGCCGAGCGCCGGCAGCCGCAGCGAGGACCGGGGCCAGCAGAACCGGGACGTGCACGGGAATCGCGAGGTCGGCCATGTCCGGGACTGGGGGCGGATAACGAAACACCCCGTCCAGAGGGACGGGGTGGCTCGTTTCAAGGTCACGTGAGTCGATCACCGAATCGTGGTGAGCGGGGCTGACGGGGCTCGAACCCGCGACCTCCGCAGTGACAGTGCGGCACTCTAACCAAGCTGAGCTACAGCCCCATGGAACGGCGGGGTGAATATAGGCAGCCCGCTGGCCCCATGGAACCCCCTATTTGCAGTACGCCTTGAGCATAGAGGCGACGCGCGGCTTGTACTGCTTGATGATGCCGAGGTTCTTGTCGACCGCTTCCTGGTTGACCGAGCGCCCGGCCGTCAGCGCGGTCTCCGCCTCGCCCAGGAGGGTCTCCTCCTGCTTGGCCAGATCGCAGGACTTGGTCTTCTCCGCCTGCGGATCGATCTGCGGCACCTGGAACAGCGTCGCGAGGCCCAGCAGGTA
>DASSYY010000286.1:0-10913 GCA_035703025.1 Gemmatimonadales bacterium
GAAGCCCCGCTCGCTTGACGGTCCCCGGCAGGGGGCCTACCATTCGATTTCCCAACTGCTTCGGCCGCCCTCCGGCGGCCGGCCCGCGCCTCTCCGCGATCGGGCCACCCCCGAGGAGCCATTGATGCCGGGACGTCCGCCGCCGTGCTCGACGGTCTGAAAGCGCGACTGGAGCAGCTCCTGCGCGAGGGCTCGCGCAGCGACCCGCGGGCCTATGCCGCAGGCCTCCGCGAGGCGCTGCTCGAGGGCAAGCTCGGCGTCGGTGCCATGCGCGACGGCCTCGCGGCCACCGAGCGCGAGCTCGCCGGCGAGCGCAAGCAGCTCGAGGACGCGGAGCGGCGGGGCCGGCTGGCGGCGGCGGTGCCCGATGCCGAGACCGTGGCGATCGCCGAGCGCTACGCGGCCCGGCACCGCGACCGCGTCTCCGTGCTGGAGCGCAAGCTGCTCGTCCAGCGGGACGAGCTCGCGCTGGCCGAGCGGGAGCTGGCCGAGATGACCGCGGAGGCGCAGCGGGCAACGGCGGGCCAGCCGTCGGAGTCGATCGCCGCCGCCTGGCGGGACCTGGAATCGGCCGGGGCGGCACGACCCGACGAGGATGCCCGCTCCCAGGCCGACCTGGACCGCCAGCGGCGCGACAGCGCCATCGAGGCGCAGCTGGCCTACCTCAAGAAGAAGCTCGGGAAACAATGATCGGGGAGAAGCGCATGCGGCGATGGACCACCAGGTGTACCAGTGCGAGGCACATGGCCGCTCTCGCCGCCCTTCACGTCCTGTGCCTCGCCTCGCTGTCCGCCCAGCAGCCCGTCACGGCCCCCACCCACCTTCAGAAGCTCGCCCACACATACAGTATCGTGGCCTTCGACTCGGTGACCGGGGACCTGGGGGTCGCGGTGCAGTCCAAGTTCCCCAACGTGGGCGGGATCGTGCCGTGGGCGCGGGCCGGCGTCGGTGCGGTGGCCACGCAGAGCCTCGGCAACACGGCGTACGGCGAGCGGGGGCTCGATCTGCTGGCCGAGGGGGCCACGGCGGAGGAGGCGCTCCGGATCGTGATGCGCACCGACACGATGCTGCAGGACCGGCAGGTCGGGATCGTCGACGCGCACGGCAACTCGGCGAGCTTCACCGGCACCCGCACGTTCGACTGGGCCGGCGGGCGAGTCGGTGCGCCTTCCGGCGCCGGCAACGTCCCCGGCGGCAAGGGGCAGGTGATCGTGGGACGCGGCTACACGGCCCAGGCGAACATCATGGTGTCGGACCAGACGGTGAAGAATCTGGCCGAGGCCTTCGAGCGGAGCCGGGGCGGCCTCGCGGACCGGCTGATGACGGCGCTCAAGGCCGGACAGGCGGGCGGCGGGGACAAGCGCGGCATGCAGAGCGCGGCGCTCCTCGTGGTCCGGAAGAACGGCGGCTACCTCGGCGCCAACGACCGCTTCATCGACATCCGGGTGTACGACGCGGTCGATCCGATCGCCGAGCTCGAGCGCCTGCTGGCTCTGCACAAGCTGCACTTCTTCCCGAGCGAGCCGCGGGACCTCGTGCCGATCACGCCGGCGATCGTCGCCCAGCTCGAGCCGATCCTGCTGGCGGAACCGGTGAAGCAGCCGGAGAAGTGGCTGGCCAAGGCGCAGGGCAGCGCGACGCCGGCGTTTCTCGAGGCGCTGAAGAACTTCATGTACTGGGAGAACTACGACGTGCGGGTGCGGATGGACGGAAAGATCGACCGCGTCGTGCTGGAGGACATCTTGAGGAAGAGAAAGACGTAATCGGCCCAGTCGCCCGCCACGAGACACTTGGCGTAACTCCGAAGGGACACCCCGTGGCCACTGCCACCGCGCCTAGCCCCGCCGCCGACATGGGCCCGCACGATACCCGCTTCTTCGGGCATCCGCGCGGGCTCTCGACCCTGTTCTTCACCGAGATGTGGGAGCGCTTCAGCTACTACGGAATGCGCGCCCTGCTCATTCTGTTCATGACCGCACCGGTGGCGGCGGGCGGCCTCGGCTTCGGCACCGCCAAGGCCGGGCCGATCTACGCGCTGTACGTGAGCTCGGTGTACCTGCTCTCCCTGCCGGGCGGCTGGGTCGCGGACCGGATTCTCGGGCTGCGTCGGGCCGTGTTCGTGGGCGGCGTCGTCATCATGTCGGGCCACATCTGTCTGGCGATTCCCTCGCTCGGGACGTTCTACGCCGGGCTGGTGCTGATCGCGCTGGGGACGGGCCTGCTCAAGGGCAACGCGGCCGCGCTGGTGGGGCAGCTGTACGGGCCCGAGGACCTGCGGCGGGACGCTGGCTTCTCGATCTACTACGTAGGCATCAACACCGGCGCGTTCGTCGCGCCGCTGATCACCGGCTGGATGGCCCAGAGCGACACGTTCCGCGGGGTGCTGACCTCGCTGGGCTTGAATCCCGAGAGCTCCTGGCACTGGGGCTTCGGCGCTGCGGCGGTGGGCATGTTCCTGGGCCTGGTGCAGTACACCCTCGGCGGCCGGTACCTCGCTCCGGAGGGCCTGCGGCCGGTGCGCCCGAGCGATCCGGCGGCCGCGGCGCGGGCGGATCGCGAGGTGCGGCGCGTTGGGCTGGTGGTGCTGGCCCTGGTGGTCCTGGGCGCGGTCCTGGTCGCCACCGGCGTCCTCAGGCTCGATCCGGAAGCCATCTCGCGGAACTTCAAGTGGGCGCTGCTCGCCGTGACGGTTGCGTTCTTCGCCTGGCTGTTTCTGGTGGCCGACTGGACGCGGGAAGAGCGGAAGCGGCTGGTGCTGATCGCGATTCTCTTCGTGGCCTCCACGATCTTCTGGATGGCCTACGAGCAGGCGGGGTCGACGCTCAACCTGTTCGCCGAGCGGAGCGTCGACACCCGGCTGCTGGGCCACGCCTTCCCGGCGAGCTGGTTCCAGGCGCTGACGCCGTTCTTCATCATCACCCTGGCGCCGGTATTCGCCGCACTGTGGCTGCGTCTGGGCCGCCGGGACCCGTCGAGCCCGGTCAAGTTCACCATCGCGCTCGTGATGCTGGGCCTCGGGTTCGCCCTGATGGTCGCGGCCGCGTCGGCGGCGGCCGGCGGGGCACGCGTAAGCCCCTGGTGGCTCGTGCTCTCCTACCTGCTGCAGACCACCGGCGAGCTGTGCCTCAGCCCGGTGGGCCTGAGCGCCATGAGCAAGCTGGCGCCGGTGCGCATCGCCGGGCTCATCATGGGTGTGTGGTACCTGTCGATCTCGGTGGGGAACTACCTGGCGGGCATGGCGTCGAGCTTCTACGAGACGATCCCGTTGCCGACGCTGTTCGGGCTGGTCACGGCCACATCGTTCGGCGCAGCCGTCGTCCTGGCGCTGCTCGTCAAGCCGATCCGACGGATGCTGGAGAGCTGACCGCGTAGACCAGCACCTCGCCCACGTCGTCGTCTTCATCCGCGGCCACCGGCCGCATTCCGACGTTTTCCGCCACCCTGAGCGCCGGCGTGTTCCACACCGGCGCGAGGGTACGGACCTGCCTCACGCCCGCCTGCTGGAAGGCCCACGCGATCATGGCGCGCACCACCTCCGTGGCGTATCCAAGGCCCTCGAACTGCTCGTACATCGCGTAGCCGATGAGCACCGCGCCCGACTCGTCGGGCGGCCCGCCGAAGGAGACCGAGCCGACCGCGCGACGGGTCTCCCGCTCGAAGACCAGCCAGTTCCACCAGGGCGCCTCGTCGGGATGCGCCTTGAGGCGCTCGCGCACCGTGGGCAGGGGATCGGCCATGTAGGGCGGAGGCGCAGCGGGGCGGGGGAAGAGGACCCCCGTCAGCTCGCGGAGCCGGGCGCCGTCGCCCGCGATGAGGGCCTCGATCCCGTCGAGCGTCAGCGGCGCCAGCTCGAGGCGCTCGGTGCTCACGCGGAGGTCTCGCATCAGTGCTCTCCCTTGGGCCCCCGCACCGAATGGCTCGGCGCGGCCTTGAACACCCGGAACAGGTAGACCAGCGACGGCAGTAACACCACGACCCCGAGCCCGAGCGCGATCAGCACTAGCCGAAGGGTCACCGCCGGGGCCGCGGCGCCGGCGATCGTGAGGTCGGGCGGGATGAGATAGGGATACTGCGACACACCCCAGCCCCACAAAATGAGCGACACCTGCACTCCGACCGCGACCCGCGCCAGATGGTAGCGCCTCCACCAGAGGGCCGCCAGTACCGCGCTCGCCGCCAGCCCGGTGACGACGTGGAACGGCAGCGACCACGGTGAGACCAACAGTCCCGTTCCCAACAGCGGCGCGTGCGTCCGGGCGACGACGAGCGCGCCGAACGCGGCGACAAAGAGGGCCCCGCCCGACCAGAGGGCACGCGCCCGGAAGTCCTCGACCATCTCGGGATCGTCCGACTCGAGCGTGAGGAAGACGGCGGCCAGATGCGCGAAGAGCGCCAGCGTCAGCAGCCCGACCGCCAGACTGAAGGGCGTGAGCCACGGCGCCACGAACCGGTCGGCGAAGCTGCCATGCGCCGGCACCGGTCCGGCGCGCCCCGCGGCCACGGCGCCGATGCAGACGCCGAGCAGGACCGGGGTCACCAGGCTCGCGCCGGCGAAGATCCGCCCCCAGCGCCGCTGCACCGCGTCGTGCTGGTCGTCGTAGGTCCGGAACGTAAACGCGGACCCGCGCAGCACGATGCCCACGAGCATCAGGGTGAGCGGGATGTGGAGCACGATGCCGAGCCGCGCGAACACGGGCGGGAAGCAGGAGAATGTGAGCACGATGGCCAGGATCAGCCACACGTGGTTGGCCTCCCAGATCGGCCCGATGGCGTGGCTGATCACCTCCCGCTGGCGGTCGCGCCGAGGCCCCGTGGCCAACAGATCCCACACGCCGCCGCCGAAGTCCGCGCCGCCCAGCAGCACGTAGGCATTGAGCGCGAGGGCCAGGATCGCGGCCAGGATGTCCGCGAGCGTGAGGTCAAGCGGCACGAGGCCTCCTCGCCGGCGCATACACGCGGGTCCACTCGGTGGGACGAGGGCTCCGGATGATCTGGCGGTAGAGCAGCCAGGCCACGATCACGCCGAGGAAGCAGTACAGCAGGGAGAACCCGAGGAACGGCACGATCAGGCCCGGCATCGGCGTCACCGCCTCGGCGGTCCGAAGGACCCCGTAGACGATCCACGGCTGCCGCCCCACCTCCGTCACTGTCCACCCGGCCTCGATGGCGATGAACCCCATCGGCGCGGCCAGCGCCAGCGCCCGGAGGAACCAGGTGCTCGCGCACAGGTCCCGCCGCCGATAGGCGAGCAGCCCGGCCCAGGCCGCCACCAGGGCCATGAAGCTGCCGAGGCCGACCATGAGCTGGAACGCGGCGTGCACGATCGGCACATTGGGCCAGTCCGCGCGCGGCACCTGGTCGAGCCCCGCCACCTCGGCGTCAAGGTCGTGGTGGGCGAGGAACGAGAGTCCGCCGGGAATGCGGATCGCGTACCGGGTCTCCCGAGCCTCCATGTCCGGCCAGCCTCCGATCACGAGCGGGACCCGCCGGCCGGTCTCGAAATGCGATTCCATCGCGGCCAGCTTGGCCGGCTGATACGCGGCGACCGCACGCGCGCTCAGGTCGCCCGAGATCGGCTGCAGCACCGCCGCCGGGGCGCCCACCAGGAGCGCGATGGCCAGCGCGCGCCGGTGAAAGGCGTTCTGGCGGTCGGCCAGCAGCAGGAAGGCGTGGATCCCGGCGACCGCGAACCCGGTCGCGGCATAGGACGCGAGCGTCATGTGCAGGGTCTGCTGAAACGCCATCGGGTTGAGCATGCCGGCGATCGGATCGACGTTGGCGACCCGGCCCTGCACCACGTCGAAGCCGGTCGGAGCGTTCATCCACGCGTTGGCGATCACGACGAAGATTCCCGACGCGGCGCCGCTCACCGCCACCATGACCCCCGCCCAGAGATGGGCTCGCGGCGAGATGCGATCCCACCCGTAGAGGTAGATCCCCAGGAAGATCGCCTCGGTGAAGAACGCGAAGCCCTCGAGCGAGAACGGCATCCCGATCACCGGTCCGGCGAACTCCATGAACCCGGGCCAGAGGAGCCCCAGCTCGAACGAGAGCACGGTGCCGGACACCGCACCGACGGCGAACAGGATCGCCGTCCCCTTGGCCCAGCGCTTGGCCAGCTCCAGGCAGACCGCGTCACCGGTCATCCGCCAGCGCTGTTCGGCGACGACCATGAGGACCGGCATGCCGATGCCCACCACCGCGAAGAGAATGTGGAAGGCGAGGGAGACGGCCATCTGGGATCGGGCGGCCAGCAGGTCAGGCATTGGGGGTCCACGGGTCAGAGTCAGCTTGTGAAAATGTTCACAAGTAGCGGCCCGGGCAAGGGCGGGCCTTGCGGGTCACGCTCAAGGCACGGCGTGCGGCTAATGTGGCCTCAACTGACGCTCGTTCGTCCCGTGGCCATGCACGGCCCACGTTCACCCTTGCGCAGCGAGGCCGCCATGCTGACGCACCGATCGCTCTGGCTCACCATCGCCCTGCTCGCCTCCCTCGCCGGCTGCGGCGACGGCGGCCACCAGGCTCCAACCGGGGAAGGCGCCACGCGCGTCCTGCTCACGGACGCCCCCTTTCCCTTCGACCGGGTCCGGCGGGTCGACGTCTTCGTGGTGAGCGTCTCGGCGTCGCTCGGCGCCGACACTTCGGTGGCCGGCACCTTCGTCACCCTGGCCACACCGAACCGCACGATCGAGCTGCTCGCGCTCCAGAACGGCGTGACGGACGAGCTGGGCGCACTGGCGCTGCCCGAAGGCGTCATCACCGCGGTCCGGCTGGTCATCGACACCGATCGGTCCAGCATCACGCTCAAGGACGGGACGCTCCTGACCGGCAGCTCCTCTCCCGGCATCGCCTGGCAGTCCAGTGCCGGCCGCCCGGTGCTGAACGCCCTCATTCACGAGCACATCGACGTGCCGGCGGCCGGCGGTACCGTGGTCATCGACTTCGACGTGGGCAAGGCGTTCCTCACGCCTCAGGAGCTCGATCCCGCGAGCACCGATCAGGGCTTCATCTTCTCCCCCGTGCTGCACGCCGCGGATGGCACCAAGACCGGGGCCATCGCCGGGGTGGTGCAATCGGACGGGGAGCCCGTTCCCGATGCGTCGCTCCGCCTCTACCTCGGCAAGGCGGCGGATCCCGAGAACACGTGGTCGGTGCTGGCGACGGCCCACAGCGATGGCAACGGAGCTTTCAAGGTCTCGTATGTGACGCGCAGCGCCTACTGGGCGGGGCTGCCGGGGCAGGCCACTTCCACCTACATCGTAGCCGTGGACCCGCCCTCGGCGCTCGGCGCGGGCCGGCGTCTCGTGCCGGACGTGACGGTGACGGCCGGACAGGAGACTTCGCTGGGTACGATCGTGCTGCCCTAGGTCACCGGCAGGACCTCGTCGCCGGCGATCACGAAGACCCGGTCGCCCGGCTGCGGCCAGACCGGCGCTAGCCCGGTGAAGCCGCCGAAGGCGGGCAGCACCAGCGTGCGGGAGGTGAGCCAGAAGCAGGCGAGCCGCTCGCGCTGCAGTCCGGGACCCGCCAGCACCACGCCGGGGTGCAGATGCCCCGCGAGCGTGTAGCCGGCGGCCGGGTCGGCCGGCTCGTGCCGGAGCTCGAACGGAGGGACGAACGCGGGGGCGTTCACGCAGTTGATGCGCAGGTCAGCGGGTGGATCGCCCGCGTGGCGGTCGTGATTGCCGCGGACGAGGAGGATCTCCAGCTCCGAGCGGAGATCGCGCCACCGGCGAAGCTCCGCAAGTGTCCGGCTGGCGATCCGGCCCGCGCGCGCGTGAAACAGGTCGCCCAGGACCACGAGGCGGCGGGCGCAGGTCCGGAGCAGGGCGGCGTCCAGCCGGGCCAGATCGTCCCCGGTTCCTCCCACGGGAATCGGAATGCCGGCGGCGCGAAACGTCGCGCCCTTGCCCCAGTGGAAATCGGCCGCCACCAGCGTTCCCGCCCGCGGCCAGAACAGGGCGCGCTCGGGCAGCAGCAGCACCTCCTCGTCAGCCAGCCGGAGCCGGGCGTCGGTCACGATCCGCTCCGGAAGCCGCGGCTGCTTCCCCGGCCGAAGCGGGGCGCGTCGGCCGCCTTCTCGAGTGGCGCGGCCATGCGGCGGATCCGGTCACCCAGCTTCTCCGAGGTCACCTGCTCGCGGGCACGATCGACCAGCAGGGGGAAGGCGAGCGGTGTCGGCCGCTCGACCTCGACCACCGTCACCTGCCCGCCGGCGATCCGCTCGAGCGCACGGCCCAGCCGGCTCCGTTCGAGCTGGCGCTCGAGCACCTCGCGGTGGGCCTGGAACAGCAGCAGGTTGTCGGGGTCGTAGCGCGCGAAGACGTCGTACAGCAGCTCGCTCGAGGCCTGCACCTGCTTGACCGACTTGCTCACCCCCGGATACCCCTGGAAAATCAGGCCCGCCACGCGGGCGATCCCGCGGAACTGCCGCCGGGCCAGCTCGGCGGCGTTGAGGCTCGCGGGGATGTCGTGCAGGAGATGGTCGGGCGAGAACAGGCCGGCCTCGATCGCCTCGTCGATCGGCGCCGGATCGGCCGAGAGCAGCTCGAGGCCGTAGTCGTTGGCGGCGAGCGTGAACGAGATCGGCCCGAGCTGCGCGATCCGGTAGGCGAACAGTGCCGCCAGCCCCTCGTGCACGAGCCGGCCCTCGACGGGGTAGAAGAACAGGTGGTGCCCTTCGCGGGTCCGCACCCGCTCGACCAGCAGCTCGTCGGTCGCGGGGAGGCGGGACCAGCGGCCCTGCAGTTCCAGGATCGGCCGCACCGCCGCCATCTCGGGGCCGGTATAGATATCGCGCCGGGCCTCGTCCAGCTTGGCACGGATGCCGGCGGCCAGCTCCGGGGAGATCGGCTGGCGGGCGCCGGACCAGTGGGGCACGACCGAGGTCCTGGCCGTCGACTTCCGCACGTAGGCCACGAGGCCACGAACTCGGATGAACTCGAGCGTGCGGCCGGCGAAGGTGAAGCGATCGCCGGGCCGGAGCCGGGCGATGAAGTTCTCCTCCACCGAGCCGAGCGTCCGGCCCCGCAGGAGCTGCACCTTCATCGAGGTCTCGCTCACGATCGTGCCGATGGACAGGCGGTGGCGCATCGCGACCATGCGGTTCCGCACCACGTAGCGCCCGTCCTCGATCACCACCTTGCTGTATTCGGGATACGCTCTGAGCGCGTCACCACCGTGCGTGATGAAGTCGAGCACCCAGGCCCACTCCGCTCGGGTGAGATCGCGGAAGGCGTTGGTGGTGCGCACTTCGTCGAACAGCTCGTCGGGCAGGAAGCCTCCGCCGAGCGCGACGGTGATCGCATGCTGGGCCAGCAGGTCGAGCGGCCGCTCGACCGGGCGGCGGGCCTCGATCCGGCCGGCCTCGAGCGCGTCGCGCGCGGCGGCGACGTCGACCAGCTCCAGGGCATTGGTGGGGACGCAGGTCAGGCGGCTCACGGCGCCCGGCCGGTGGCCACTGCGGCCCGCCCGCTGGATGAGCCGCCCGACGCCCTTGGGGCTGCCCACCTGCAGCACGCGGTCGACGGGCGTGAAGTCCACCCCCAGGTCGAGCGTCGAGGTACAGACCACGCAGCGGAGCTTGCCGTCGCGAAGGCCATCCTCGACCCACTCGCGGGTCTTGCGGTCGAGCGAGCCGTGATGCAGCGCCATGATGCCCGCCCAGTCGGGCCGGGCTGCCAGCAGCGCCTGGTACCAGATCTCGGCCGTCGCGCGGGTGTTGGTGAAGACCAGCGCGGTCTCGCCCTCCTCGATCGCGGCCACGACTTCGGGCAGGAGCCGGAGGCCGATCTGCCCGGACCACGGGAACCGCTCCATGGTCTCGGGGATCAGCGCGTCGACCTGAAGCGCCTTGGGCACCAGCCCTCGCATGATCCGCCCGGGCATGGGCGCCCCGCCGGCGTCGAGGCCGAGCAGCGCCTCGCGTGCAACGTCGAGATTGCCGAGCGTAGCGGAGAGCCCCAGCGTGCGCAGCCCTGGGCGGAACCGGCGCAGGCGGGCGAGCGCGAGCTCGGTCTGTACTCCCCGCTTCGAGGCGAGCAGCTCGTGCCACTCATCCACGACCACCAGCTCGAGGTGGTCGAACACCGCCGGCGCGTCCTCCCGGGTAAGCAGCAGCGACAGGCTTTCGGGGGTGGTGACGAGGGCCGTCGGGAGGCGGTCGCGCTGCCGGGCGCGAACCCGGGCCGGCGTGTCGCCGGTACGGGACTCGACGGTCCAGGGGAGACCCAGGTCCTCGACCGGCGCGCGGAGCGCCGCTTCGGTGTCTCCGGCCAGCGCGCGAAGCGGCGTCACCCACAGGACCCGGAGCGGCGGCGCGGCGACATGGCCGGCACGGACCTTCGAGGGCGCCGGGGAGTGTTTGGGCCGAGCCGGATAGTCCCGGAGCCACTCGAGTATAGGGCCGATCCACGCCGCGTAGGTCTTGCCGGTCCCGGTGGCCGCGTGGATGAGTCCGCTCTCCCCGGCCAGATAGGCCGCCCACACCTCTTCCTGAAACGGGAACGGCGACCAGTCATGAAGCCGAAACCACTCGCGCACACACTCGAGGGGGTCGCGATTTCCGCACGCCACCCGGTGGCCCCGGGATCGTGAGCGCGGGGCGGTCGCCGAGGCACCGGGCGGCTCGGCCGCGCGCCCGGCGGCGCGGGCCGCCCGGCGCTGCGCTGCCCGGGCACGACGCAGGTCGACCGCGAGCGCGCTCCCACCCCCACGCGACGGGCGCTCGTCGCTAGGACTGTCCACGATCCGAAATGGCGTGCAGATAGCGGCGCACCGAGTAGCGGACGGCCTGCTTGCCGTCCGCGAGGATATTGCGGCCGAACCACCCTCCGTACACGTGCTCGAACTCGAACGGCTCCACCGTGGCTCCGATCCGCGCGACCGCCCGGGCGTTGAGCGGGATGTAATTC
>DASSYY010000329.1:0-4426 GCA_035703025.1 Gemmatimonadales bacterium
GCCGGCGATTCGGTGGCGCGACTGGTGGCCGCGCTGCAGCCACCGCTGGCACAGTACCGGAACCTGCGGCTCCAGCTTGCCCGCTACCGCCGGCTCGCGGCGGATGCGCCGCTCGAAGCGCTGCCCGCGGGCAGGACGGTACACCCCGGCGAACCCTATGCCGGCGTCCCCGCACTCCGACGCCGACTGGCGGCGCTGGGCGACCTCGCCGCCGATACGGCGGCGAGCGACGGGGTCTACGCGGAGCCGCTGGTCGCGGCCGTCCGCCGGTTCCAGACTCGCCACGCACTCGACCCCGACGGCGTGCTGGGCTCCGGCACCCTCGCCGCGCTCAACGTGCCGCCGGCGAAGCGGGTCGAGCAGATCGAGCTGGCGCTCGAGCGCCTGCGAGCGCTTCCGCCGATCGGCCGGCAGCGCTTCGTGGTCGTGAACATCCCGGCGTTTCAACTGTTCGCGTTCGATTCGGTCGGCGGGAGCGGGGCACCCGCCCTCCAGATGCGGGTCGTCACGGGGAAGGCGCTCGACACCCGGACGCCGCTGCTGTTCGAGGAGCTTCGCTACGTCGAGTTCCGGCCCTACTGGAACGTGCCGCGCAGCATTCTGGTGCAGGAGATTCTCCCGCTCCTCCGCCGGCGGCCCGGCTACCTCCGCCTCAACCGGATGGAGATCGTCGGTGCGCGCGATCTGGTGCTCGGCGACAGCGTGACGCCCCAGCTCGTGCGGGGACTCTCCGCCGGCACTCTCCGAGTGCGCCAGCGGCCCGGTCCGCGCAATGCCCTGGGCCTGGCCAAGTTCGTGTTCCCCAACGCGGCCAGCGTCTACATGCACGGGACGCCGGATACGGTGCTCTTCGCCCGGACCCGGCGGGACTTCAGCCACGGGTGCATTCGCGTGGAGGACCCGGCGCGCCTCGCCGCGTGGGTGCTGCGGGACCAGCCGGCCTGGCCGCCGGCGGCGATCGAGGCGGCCATGGCGGGCACGATCACCACGCGGGCACTGCTCACGCGCCCGATGCCGGTGGTGGTCTTCTATACGACCGCGGTGGCCGTGCCCGACGGCACGATCCGGTTCTATCCCGACATCTACGGTCACGACCGCGAGCTGGCCGAGGCGCTGCGGGCGGGCACCGAGCCGCCGTGAGCGGTTGCGGCCAGGCGTGCCCGGGGGTTAGCCTACCGGTGTGACCCTGCGATCACGCTGCCGAACGATCCTCAGCCTCCTGGCGCTCCTGGCGGCGGCCCCGCCGCTTCCCGCGGCCGCCGACGTGCGCGTGGATCTCGCCACGCTACAACTCGCCGCGACGCGCGCCGGACTCCGTCCCGAGGTGCTGCGGCTCGCACTGGCCGCACGCGCGCGGGCGGTCGCGGGTGGCGCTCCCGCGCGTCCCGTGCTCACGGTCATCGATTACAGCCTCGCCTCGCGCGACCGCCGACTCTGGGTCCTCGACCTGGCGCACGCGCGAGTCCTGGCGCACGAGCTCGTCGCCCACGGACGCGGCTCCGGTGACGACCTGGCCCGCCGGTTCTCCAACCGTCCGGGGAGCCTTCAGTCCAGTCTCGGGACCTTCGTCACCGGCCCGGTCTACCGCGGCCGGCACGGACTGTCGCTCAGGCTCCGGGGTCTCGATCCGGGACTCAACGACCAGGCGGAGGCGCGCGCGATAGTCGTCCACGGCGCCCCGTACGTGAGCGAGACGGTGGCGAGGAAGCTCGGACGGCTCGGCCGCAGCCAAGGCTGCCCCGCGCTCAGCCCGGATGTGGCGGCGCGGGTGATCGACCTGATCCGCGATGGCACCGTCCTCTTCGCCTACTACCGCCCGGCGTAGTACTCCTCGCACTCGGCTTCCCGCCCCCGGATGATCCGGCGGCCCCGCAGCGGCCCCGACGCCGCGGTGACGGCCGTGCTCTGGCCGGCCGCGCCGTCATCCTGCCAGTAGATCACCACCCAGTCGTGGGTCTTCCCCAGCTCGTGTGCCCGCGCCGTGTTCGAGAACAGCGCGGTGTACTCCCACCGCTCGTCGCGGGTGTGCTGCACCGGCAGCCAGGCCTCGTGCGCGGGATTCAGCCGCCGCGGCGCGATCCGGTGCAGCCGGTTCTGCTCGGCCCGCTCGCGGTACTCGCGGTCCACCGCCAGCAGCTGGGCGACGGTCGGCTGGCCGCGCGGTGCGCCGGTGGGGCGCCGGCGCGCGAGCCTGGCGGCGAGGGTCGCGCGGATCGCGGCGAGCCGTCTCGGCCCCACGCCGCGCATCGCCGCCAGGCGGCCGTCGTGCGCCGCGAGCTCGAGCTCCTCCAGCGTCGTGATGCCGAGCTCGTGCTGCAGGCGGTCGGCCAGGGCCGGGCCGATCGTCGGCACCGAGCGGAGCACGGCGGACGCGTCGGTGACGCCGCGCAGGCGCTCGAGCAGGGGAATCCGGCCCGTCTCCAGCCAGTCGGCGATCGACCGCGCGAGCGCCGGGCCGATGCCCGGGAGCCGGTCGAGCCCCGCGAGTCCGTCCTGGTCCAGGATGGCCGCGACCGAGGGCGTCGTCGCGCGCAAGGTCTCCGCGGCCTGCCGGTAGGCCCGCACGCGAAACGGATTTGCCTCCTGGGTCTCCAGCAGGCCGCCGATCTCCTCGAACAGGAAGGCGATCCGCTCGTTGGCCCGGGCGGCTCGCGAGCGGACGGCGACGCCCTCACTTGGGGCGGGTCTTGGACCGGCTGATCGAGTAGACATATTCCGCCACGCGTGCGACCTGCGCCGAGTCGAGGACGGTCGGCCCGCGCATCCGCTGCGGCTCGCCGTCGCGGCCGCGGGCGCCCCAGCCGCCGTGCGCGGCCATGTGGGTCAGCCAGGCGAGGGTGCCGTCGCCCGACGCCCAGGGCCCGGACGTGAGCGAGGGGCCTTCGCTGGTGCCCGTTCCGCCGTCTCCGTGACAGCCGGCGCAGTCGCCGAGGCCGTGGAAGAGGGTGCGGCCCTCGGCGACACGGTCGGGAGGCAGGGAGTCCTGCGCCGCGAGCCGGCCGACGGAGCCGAAGAGGACGAGGGCGACGAGGGAGACGGAGGCAGCTACTGCGGATCCGGACATGCGCGCTCCTGGTGCGACGTGTCTCCATACTGGGTCCGGTCGCCTGAAGGGATCGTGAAGCGGCTCCGAAGAGACCGACGGGTTCCGGCTTGCGCGCGCGGGCAATCCGTTCCGCTTCACCCCCCGGGCGGTACATTGCCCGCATGGCTGTCGTCCCTGCCTCTCCCGCGTCCGGCGTCGGGCTCACCTCCGAGGAGGCGGCCCGCCGTCTGGCGCAGGACGGTCCCAATGAAGTAGCCGGCGGCCACACCCGGCCGGCGCTCCGGATCCTGCGGGGCCAGCTCGCCAGCCCGCTGGTGCTCGTGCTCGTGGGGGTGGCCGTCGTCGCCCGGCTGCTCGGCGAGATGGTCGAAGCGACGGTCATCGTCCTGGTCGTCGCCCTCAACGCGCTCCTGGGATTCGCCCAGGAATATCGCGCGGAGCGCGCGCTCCAGGCGCTGCGGCGGTTCGTGACGCTGACGGCCCGCGTTCGGCGCGACGGTCGCACGCTGGAGATTCCCGCCGCCGAGGTCGTCCGCGGGGACGTGGTCCAGCTCGAGATCGGCGACCTGGTGCCCGCGGACCTCGAGCTGGAGGCCGCGGAGGATCTGGCGACCGACGAGGCCCCGCTGACCGGCGAGTCCGTCCCGGTCACGAAGCAGCCCGGGACCACCGCCTACCTCGGCACCTCGGTCGTGAGCGGCTTCGGCGCCGGGGTGGTCTCGGCCACCGGGAAGGCCACTCTGTTCGGCCGCAGCGCACGGCTGCTCGAGGAACGGCCGCCGGAGAGCGACTTCGAGCGCAATATCCGCCGATTCAGCGATTTCCTGGTGCGGATCATCTTCCTGCTCACCGCGTTCGTGTTTCTGGCCAACGCGCTGCTGGGCAAGGGGTGGCTCGAGTCCTTCCTGTTCGCGGTCGCCCTGGCGGTAGGCATCACGCCCGAAGTGCTGCCCGCCATCGTCGCCATCACCCTGGCCAACGGCGCGCTCCGGATGGCCCGTGACAAGGTGGTCGTGAAGCGCCTCGCCGCGGTGGAGGATCTCGGCAACGTCGACATCCTCTGCTGCGACAAGACGGGCACCCTGACGCTCGGGGAATTCGCCCTGCACGACTACGTCGCGCCCGACGGCGGCCGCGACCCGACCGTGCTCCTCTACGGCGCGCTCACCGGCGTCGCCGGGTGCGGTACGCCGCAGGGCGCCGCGGCGAATTCGACCGACCGCGCCATCTGGGCCAGCGAGTCACTGGGCCGGCTGCGCGGCGAGCTGGCGCGCGCGTGGGTGCTCGACCGCGTGGCCTTCGATTTCCGCCGCCGCCGCTCGAGCGTCCTCGTGCGCCTGGAGACCGGCAGCCGCCTGCTGGTGAAGGGCGCGCCGGAGT
>DASSYY010000348.1:0-7235 GCA_035703025.1 Gemmatimonadales bacterium
GGCGCCATGGGGCCGACCGGCCTGCGGGAGGCGGAGGCCAATCTGGGCGTTGCCCTCGAGCTTCGGCGACTGCTCGAAGCGGCGGGCGCGCGCGTCGTGATGACCCGCGCGACCGACAGCGTCGTGGAGCTCGCACCCCGCGTGCAGTTCGCCGAGCGGGCCGGGGCCGAGGTGCTGATATCGATCCACAACAACGCGCTGCCGGACGGGATCAATCCATTCATCAACAACGGGACGAGCGTCTACTACAATCAGCCGCGCAGCATCCCGCTGGCCCGGGCCATTCAGGCCGCGCTGCTGCGGAGGCTGGGCCTCAAGGACCTCGGCATCGGCCGCGGCGACCTGGCTCTCGTCCGGGGCACCTGGATGCCTTCCGTGCTTACCGAAGGCCTGTTCATGATGCTGCCCGACCAGGAGGCGGCGCTGCGGTCGGCGGAGGGCCGGCGGCTGTACGCGCAGGCGGTGGCCGACGGGCTCCGCAGCTACCTCGAGGACCGTGCCCGCGCACGCTGAAACGGGTGTGGTCCGTCCCGGGGCGGCGGCGTCTCCTGTAGCGAATCCCGCCCCGCCGCCGCCGGCCCCGGCCGGTTCGCGGCGGAGCCCCCTCGGATGGCTCGCATGAGGATCCCGCTGATGGCTTCCCCCGGCTCGCGTCTGGCGCCGCTCGCGGTCGCGCTGATCGTCGCCGTCGTTCCCACCTGTCTGCCGGCCCAGGCCCCCGAAGAGCGCGCCGAGCTGGAGCGCTTCCGCGATTCGCTGGCCGCCAGCCCCGACTCGACGGGGCTGCTCGTGCTCGAGCGCCGGTTGATCGACCAGGCCAAGGCGGAGCGGACCAACACGCTCATCCACCTCAAGCTCGGCTTCCTGTCGCTCCGGGTCGGCGACCTCGGCGGCCAGGCGCACTACGACGACGCGGCCTCCGAATTCCAGTGGGCCATCGACCTGCAGCCCACCTGGCCCTACGCCTGGTACGGCATGGGCCTCGCGGAGTACGGAGTGGGCGATTCACAGGTCTCCTTCGTGACCGGCCTCAAGACCATGCTGGGGAAGGACGCGCTCACCCGCTCGGCGATGGCGTTCGCGAAATCGGCCGAGGTGGATCCGAGCTTCGTCCGAGGGCTGGTGGAGCTCTCGAACACCGCGCTGCGCCAGCGGGTGAACATCAAGCTCGCGGTGGCCCTCGACGCGCTCCGGCGCGCCGGCGCGACGCCCGCGGCCCAGGATCCGCAGGTGCTGCTCGCGCGCGGGCGGGTCGAGCGCGAGGTGGGCGACGGCGATTCGGCGCTCGCCGCCTTCCGGGGCTATCTCGACCGGGGCGCGAGCCGCAGCCTCGGCCAGCTCGAAATCGCGCGCACGCTCTTCCTGCTGGGCCGGTTCGACGGCGTACAGCCCTACTACGAGGGCGCCGCCTCCGACGATCCCGCCACCGTCGCGGGCTACCGCACCGATCTCGCCACCATCGCCACCGACAGCGTGCTGAAGGAGTTCGACAACGCCTCCGGCGCGCAGCGTGCCGCCTACCTGCGGCGGTTCTGGACCGAGCGGGATCGGACCGAACTCCGGGGCGACGGCGAGCGGCTCCGCGAGCACTACCGCCGCCTCTTCTACGCCCGCAAGAACTTCCAGCTCACCTCGCTCAACCGGCACTACGACATCGTCGAACGCTATCGCTCCGGCAGCCGCGATTTCGACGACCGCGGCGTCATCTACATCCGGCATGGCGAACCCAGCAGCCGGGCGACGTACGCCGCTCCCGGACTCGAGCCCAACGAGTCGTGGCGCTACAGCCGTCCCGAGGGCGACCTGCTGTTCCACTTCGTCGCCCGGGAGGACGTGCAGGACTTCAAGCTGGTGGAAAGCCTGTTCGACGTCCTGGGCTTCAGCCAGCAGATCGCGCTGCGCGAGGACAAGGCGGGCAACGACCCGGTCACCGAGCAGCTGATCTTCTCGCGCGAGCAGCTCTCCCCGATCTACCAGCGCCTCCAGTCGGCCGGCCGGATCGGGAGCGGGCCGTTCCAGGCCGAGGAGCGGCGGATGGGGCAGTCGAGCATCGCGCTCGGCACCCGGACCGACAGCTACGAGCTCCACTTCGCGGATGAGCTGAAGGCGCGGACGCAGGTGCTGGCGGTGGGGCGGGATTCGAGTGGGACCCTGGTGCAGATCGCCTACGCCATCTCGGGGAAGGGCCTCGAGCCGGTCACGGTGACGCGCGGCTTCCTCTACTCCGTGCGCGTGCGGTTCACCGCCATGGACCAAACCGGCCGCGTGGTGGCGGCGCTCGACACCACCCGGCACTTCGTCGCGCCCGAGCCCGTGCCCGACGACGAGCACCTGGTCGGGCGGGTCTCGCTGCCAGTGCCCGAGGGCCGTTACGAATACCGGCTCGCCATCCAGCAAGGCGAGGAGTCAGGCGTCGTCCTGCCGCGCGATTCGGTGCGCGTCGGCGGCCCGACCTCGGTGGCGCTCGGCCTGAGCGATCTCGTGCTCGGGAGCCGCAGCACCAATCTGGCGTGGCGGCGCTCGGAGCAGGACACGGTGCTGTTCAACCCGCTGCAGACGTTCAAGCGCGGCGAGGAGATGCAGCTCTATTACGAAGTGGAGGGGCTCCAGCCTGGTAATCCGTATGAGGTCCGGCTGGCGGTGCGGAAGCAGGGTGGGAGCGGCGGCGTGTTCCGGAAGATCTTCGGCGGCGGCGGGGCGGCGATCAGCCTCAAGTTCGACGCCCAGGCGTCGGCGTCGGTGGAGTCGGCCCACCGGGGCCTGCAACTCGAGAAGCTGAAGCCGGGGATGTACGTGCTGGAGCTGATGGTGACCGACGAGCAGGGGCGGCGCGACCAGCGCCTCCAGCCGTTCCAGGTAGTCGACGAGTAGCGCTGGGGGCTAGAGCGGCCAGGCGTTCGGCCGAGCGTGCGTCAGGACCAGCAGCGGCTGCACCAGCGTCTCGGCCTTGACCTGTGCCTCGACCTGGACCAGATGCTGGGTGACGCCGGTGCTGGTGTCGAACGTGGCGATGTGCATCAGCAGGGAGGCCAGAGGCCGGTCCATAGGATCGGCCTTGCTGTGTTCGGCGCTGGGGACCGCCGTGCCCGAGCCGAGCGTGATCCGGGCGTGGCCGAACAGCCAGAGCGGGGCGCCGTCGAGGGCCTTGAGCAGCCGGTCGTTGAGGGGCAGGCTCTCACCGTGCAGCGTGATCAGCCCCAGCGTCGGCTGCTCGCTGTAGCGGCGCGAGTGGACCACGAAGCCGTAGGTGAAGGCCGGATCCTGCCCGGCCGCGCGGCGGAGGGCCGCTCGCAGCTTCTGCTGGCTGAAGGCGATCGTGTGATACGGGACCACGGTATCTCCGGTCGGGCGCTGTGGTTCGGGGTGCGTCGGCGGCGGGAGCCTGGACGCCGGTTGGCTCGGCTGCATGGGTCGTGCCAGTCAGTGTCCCCGGGGGCCTGGCGGCAGCCCGAGCCCTGCCCGTGCCGTCCGCAACGGCTCTCGCGATACGCCACGGGATTCCGCTTGACTCCCCGGATGGGGAGGGTAGCTTGCGCGCATGTTCTGCTCCCGCTGCGGCAGCGAGATCACCGGTAAGTCCAAGTTCTGCCCATCCTGCGGTCTCGATCTCATGGCGACGACCCCCGTGCATGCCATCGCCACGGGCGCGCTCCAGGAGACCGACCTCGTGCGCGAGGCCCTGGCGGCCGAGTACGAGATCATCGAGGAGCTGGGCCGGGGCGGCATGGCCTTGGTCTACCGGGCCCGCGACCGCCAGCTGGAGCGGGAGGTGGCCATCAAGGTGCTGCCGTTCTCGCTCGCGTTCGACGCCGAGTTCGTCGAGCGCTTCCAGCGCGAGGCGCGGACCGCGGCCCAGCTCGAGCACCCCAACATCATCCCGATCTACCGCGTCGGCCGGTCCGGCCGGGTCATCTATTTCGTCATGAAGTTTCTGCGGGGCGGCTCGCTGTCGACCGTCCTGCAGGAGCGCAAGAAGCTCAGCCCCCCCGAGATCCGCCGGCTCCTGCTGGAGGCGGGCGGTGCCCTCGGCTATGCGGCCCAGCGCGGCATCGTCCATCGCGACATCAAGCCCGACAACATCATGTTCGACGAGTTCGGCCAGTGCCTGCTGACCGACTTCGGGATCGCCAAGGCGGCCTCCGGCCAGAAGCTGACGGGCACGGGCATGTCGATCGGCACGCCTCACTACATGAGCCCGGAGCAGGCCCGCGCCCAGGCCATCGACGGCCGGAGCGACATCTACAGCCTCGGCGTCGTCGCCTACCAGTGTCTGACCGGCACGGTGCCGTACGACGGTGAGGACAGCTTCTCGATCGGCTACAAGCACATCACCGAGCCGATTCCCACACCCTCGCTGATCACCGCCGACGAGCGGCGGATCTTCGAAGTCATCAAGCGCATGCTGATGAAGGACCCGGCCGACCGCTATCAGAGTTGCGAGGAGCTGGTCGCCTCGATCCAGGGGCAGCCGACCGCCGCCCCGGGGGCCGTCCGGGCCTCGATGGCGGGCGCCGTGGCGGGCGGCGGCCGGCCGAGCACCCCCACGGTCCCGAGCCCGAGCGGCGGCGTCCCGCCAATCATGAGCCAGCCGACCACGCCCATCGACTCGCCGCTCGTCAACCGGCGGGCCACGCCGCGCGAGCGCCGGGATCTGCCGCGGCGGGTGGCGGATCGCTCGCTCGCGCTCCGTGGGGGACCGGGGTCGTGGGCGTGGCTCTGGCTGGTGCTCGCGGTGGTGGGCGGCGGCGGCGGCGCCTTCTACTACTACAAGTCCCGCGGCTTCGCTCCCGGCATCGGCGCCGCCGCCGACTCGGCCGCCGCCAGCTCCGGCCCGGCTGCCTCCGCCGCCGACACCACCCCGCTCCGAGACACCACGGCGGCGCGGACCCCCGCGCTGCCGGGCGACAGCGCCCGCACGGCTGCACCGGCCCCCGTTCCGCCGCCCACGCCGACTCCGCCGCCGGCACGCGCCGCGGACAGCGCCGCGACCCCCGAGGCGGTGAGCGGCGACAGCGGCGGCATCCGCGTCGTGGGCCTCCCGCGCGGCTCGACCGTGATGATCGACGAGAAGCCGGTGAGCGAGTCGGTCACCCGGCTGGCCCCCGGCCCGCATGCGGTGGGGGTGTCGGCGCCGCGATTCAACTTCTATTCCGACACCATCGTGGTGCGCGCTGGCGAGATCGCCGAGGTCAGCCCGCAGCTCTCGCCGATCGGCTCCCCCGATCTCCCCCGGCGCCGAGTGCTGACCCGCGCGGCCGGCCGGTGCGAGCCGGGTCCCGGATACAATGCCGACGGCTCGTGCTTCGACGAGCGTCCCAAGCCGGCCACGCCGCCGTTCGTTCCGGTCCCCGATGAGGTCACCGAGACCCCGCGTCCCTCGCTCCTGTGGGTGAAGGTCTCCACGGAGGGGCGGACGGTCGACGTGTCGCGCCTCCGCCCATCCAACGACTCCACCTTCGAGCGCGCGGTGCGGAACTTCGTCTGGAGCCTCACGTGGCATCCTGCGCTGAAGGACGGCGCGCCGGTCGAGGCGTGGACCCAGATGCTGTTCCCGCCCGCGCCCAAGTGACCGCCCGGATTCACCCCTCCGCATTCATCGCCCCCGGCGCGGCCGTGATGGGCGACGTCACGATCGGCGAGGACGCGAGCGTCTGGTACGGGGCCGTGCTGCGCGGCGACATGGCCCCGATCGTCATCGGCCCCGAGAGCAACCTCCAGGACGGCACCATCGTCCACGTGGACGAAGGGCTGCCGTGCACGGTGGGCCGGCGGGTCGGGGTGGGCCACCGGGTGATCCTGCACGGGTGTACCGTGGAAGACGAGTGCCTGATCGGCATGGGCAGTATTCTGCTCAACGGCGTGCGCATCGGCACCGGCAGCGTGGTGGCGGCGGGCGCCGTGATCCCCGAAGGGATGCAGGTCCCGCCGCGCTCGCTCGTGATGGGCGTGCCGGGGCGCATCGTCCGGCAGGTCGACGCGGCCCTGGCGGAGCGGATCATGGAGACGTGGGCCCATTACGTGGGCCAGGCACGCGCGCATCGGGCAGGGCAGTATCCGGCGGTGACCGCTCGCGACTGAGCCTCCGCGGTCATTCCTCGCCGCTCTCGGGACGACGGTCCCCGGCGCGCCGGCTGTGTCGTTCCTGACCCGCTGTCACACCACTGCGCCGACGACTGTCGCTACCCCCGTGGCCGCCGCGCCTTATCCACTTAATCCACACGCGTACAACAGGTTATATTTGTGATGTGGGAAGGCCCATCCCACGTAGTTACGCGATTTTTACACGCTATTGTGCGCCCTCCCGCGTTGGCCTACTTTGGCCATCCGCTCAGGGCCGGTGCGGTCGGGCCGGCCCAACAGGTGACGCGGATGCGGCGGCGGACGTGGAACGCAGTGACAGGACGTGGCGGTGTCGGCAGCTGAGCTCGATGGTTTCCGTAGTGCAGTCTCTGCACTCTCTTCTCTTCCATACATTCGCTTGCGGGGAGCTCCATGAATTCGTCCACCCCACGGGACGCGCTTTCGCTGTCGCCCAATGCCATCACGGTCCTCGAGAAGCGGTATCTCATCAAGGATGACGCCGGCAAGCCGGTTGAGACACCCGAGGACCTGTTCTGGCGTGTGGCGCGCACGATCGCGGAGGCCGACCGCCGCTACGGCGTGTCGGTCGGAGCCGTGGAGGAGGTGGCCCAGGCGTTCTACGGGCTCATGGCGAACCGGCTCTTCGTGCCCAACTCCCCCACGCTGATGAACGCCGGCCGGCCACTGGGGCAGCTCAGCGCCTGCTTCGTGCTGCCGGTCGACGACGCGCTCTCCAACGGCAAGAGCCGCATCTACGACACGCTCCGCGCCATGGCGCTGGTGCACCAGAGCGGCGGCGGCACCGGGTTCAGCTTCTCGCGGCTCCGGCCCAAGAACGACATCGTCCGCTCCACGATGGGCGTGGCCTCGGGCCCGGTCTCCTTCATGAGCCTGTTCGACGCCTCCACCGACGTGGTCAAGCAGGGCGGCACCCGGCGCGGCGCCAACATGGGCATCCTCCGGGTCGACCATCCCGACATCATGGAGTTCGTCACCTGCAAGGATGACACGACCAAGATCACCAACTTCAACATCTCGGTCGCCGTCACCGACGACTTCATGGCCGCGGTCGCGGCCGATGGGATGTACGACCTGCACCATCCCAAGACCGGCAAGGTCGTGGGCCAGCTCAACGCGCGCGACGTCTGGTCGAA
>DASSYY010000126.1:0-10188 GCA_035703025.1 Gemmatimonadales bacterium
TGCTCGTCGGTATGGCGTCCAACGTAGCCGGCTACCTCAATCTACTGCCTTGCTTCCGGTCCGATGGCATCCATCTGCTGGCGCACATCCGGGCCGCGCGGTTCCACCTGCAACCGTCGGGCGCCTGAGCCCGGCGGCCCGTCTGCACCGCCGTCTTCCATTCATTATCTATTCCCGAGCCTCCCCGCGTGGCGCGGCTGTTGCCGCTCGAGCTGCGGGTCCAGGCTGTCGGGCAAGTGCCAAACCACTCAGTCCTAACGATTTCTGCGTGAAGCGGGCCTCCCGGCCGTCAATTCGCGTCGCCTCGCGGTTCGCGGCGCCGGTGCGGATCGCCGGGCCCGTTGACGTCCACTGACTATCGTGAGACCTCCCCTGTCGTGCGGAGACCCATGCTCGCCCGCCGCCTGATCCCGCTGGTTCTCGCGCTGCTCGCCGCCGCCTGCGGCGGCAGCGATCCGAGCGGCCCCAGCACCGGCTCGCTGGCGCTGGCCGTGAGCGGCCTGCCCTCGGGCACGGCGGCTGCGATCACCATCACCGGTCCGGGCGGCTACTCGCACGCGTCGGAGGGGTCGGAGACGCTGTCTGGGCTCACGCCGGGGGCCTACACCGTCGCCGCCGACCCGGTCAGCAGCAACGGGCAGAGCTACGCCCCGACCCAGAGCGTCCAATCGATCACGGTGGAGCAGAGCGCCACCGCGGTGACCGCGGAGGTCGCCTACGGGGCCACCGGCGCCAGCCTGACCATCACCATCACGGGGATCCCCTCAGGTACGGCCGCGCCGGTCACCGTCACCGGGCCGAACGGCTACTCCCAGGCCGTCCCGGTCACCACCACGCTCTCGGGTCTCGAACCGGGCCTGTACACGGTGACCGCCGAAAGCGTGTCGGCGGCGGGCACGCAGTTCGATCCGAGTCCGGCCATCCGGGCGGTAAACGTGCCCACCGGCGCCGGCGCGTCGGCGGCGGTCGTCTACAGCCAGGCGTCGGCCGCGGGACTCAATCTTCGAATCGACGGGATGTACCTGACCCAGAGCGTCCAGACCTACGCGGGCGCGGTGCCCCTGGTCCAGAACCGCCCGGGCTTCCTGCGGGTCTTCGCCACCGCCACCCAGGCGAACGTGGCGGCTCCCGGGGTCCGGGTGCGCTTCTCGATCTCGGGCGTTCTGGCCAAGGATACCGTGCTCGCCGCCAACGGCTTGTCGGTACCGCTCTCACCGAACGAGGCCAACCTGGCGGCCTCGTGGAACATGCCGGTCCCGGGAGCGCTCATCCAGCCGAATCTGACGATCCTGGCGGAGGTGGACCCCACCAACGCGGTCACCGAGACCAACGAGTTGGACAATCAGTTCCCCGCGTCGGGCACGCCGCTCGCCCTCGACGTGCGGCCCACGACGACCTTCTCCGTGCGCTTCGTGCCCGTGCTGCAGACGGTCAACGGTCTCCAGGGCGACGTCACCAACGCCAACAAGGCCGGCTATCTCGCCGCCGCCATGCGGATGCACCCGTTGGCGACGTTCGACGCCGACTTGCGGGCGCCGCTCATCACCAATGCCCCCGCCGTGGACGACAAGAGCGGTACCGCCTGGACCCAGATTCTCAACGAGCTCAAGGCGGCGCGAACGAGCGACGGGAATGCGCGGTACTACTACGGCGTGGTCAAGCCGAGCTACTCGAGCGGCATTGCGGGCATCGGCTACGTGGGCCTACCGGTGGCGATCGGGTGGGACAATCCCGGCGCCGATCAGGTCGCGGCCCACGAGTGGGGCCACAACTGGGGCCGGCAGCATGCGCCTTGCGGCGGTGCGGGCAACCCGGACGTCAACTATCCGTACGCCAACGGGGCCATCGGCGTCTACGGCTTCGACGTCGAAACCCAGACCATAAAGCCCCCCACCGACTCCGATCTCATGGGCTACTGCAGCAACGAGTGGATCAGCGACTACACGTACACCGGCGTGCTGGAGTATCGCGGCACTCACGCCGACGTTCAGAGCGCGTTCGCGCAGGCAATGCAGCCGTGTCTCCTGGTGTGGGGCCGCATGGTCGACGGGCAGCCGGTGCTGGAGCCGGCGTTCCAGGTGGTCACTCGCCCCTCGCTTCCCGCGGCGCCGGGCCCGTACAGCGTCGAAGGCCGGGCGGCGGACGGCTCGTCCGTCTTCAGGATCAGCTTCACGCCCGATCAGGTGGCCGATGATCCCTCCGGCGGAGCCCAGTTCGCCTTCGCGGTGCCGCTGCAGCCGGACCAGGCCGACCGGCTCGACGCCATTCACCTCGTCGTGCCCGGTCGTCGGGGGGTGAGCCTTCGTGCCTCGGCGGGCGCCGCCGCAGGTGCCGCCGCCCGCGTCACGACCACCCGGCTGGACGGCCGGCGCGTCGGCCTTCGCTGGGACGCCGCTGCTCACCCCATGCTCATGGTGCGCGATCCCGTCACGGGCGAGGTGCTGTCCTTCGCCCGCGGCGGCCGGAGTGAGATCGTCACCGATCGCCGCGAGCTCGACCTCCAGCTCTCCACCGGCGTCCGCGGCCGCTCGCTGCGGGTCGCGCTGCCTCGCCGATGAGGAGCTTCCCGGGCCGGCTCCCGCGGGCACTGTGGGCCGCATTCTCGCTCGTCGCCGCGTGCGCCCGGCCGGCGCCACGGTCCTCGTCGGCCGAGGCCGCGCAGCCGGCCGACTCGGTGCACATCACGCTGGAGCGCGGCCCCTGCTTCGGGGCCTGTCCCGTATACACCGTCACGCTGGAGGGGTCGGGAGCGGTCCTGTTCGAGGGCCGGCGCTTCGTCGCGGACTCGGGGATCTCCACCGCCACGGTGCCGCGGCCGCGAATCGACAGCCTGGTCGCCGAGCTGGTGGCGGGAGGGTACTTCGGCTTCGCCGACCGCTATCGCGCCGGTGAGCCGGGATGCGAGCAGTTCGCCACCGATCTGCCCTCCGTGATCACCGAAGTGCGGGTCGGCGGCCGCCGCAAGCGGATCGAGCACGACCACGGGTGCATGGAGGCGCCCCAGGCGCTGACCGTCCTGGAGCAGCGCATCGACGAGGCTGCCGGTGTGGCGAGGTGGATCCGGCGCTAGCGACCCGGATCCAGCCGGTCCCGCACCGCATCGCCCAGCAGCGTCGCCGCGAGCACGACGAGCACCAGGGCCACGCCCGGCGCGGCGGCCACCCACGGCGCGTTCACCAGCGTATCGCGGCCGGAGGCGATCAGGCTTCCCCACGAGGGCGTGGGCGGCTGCACGCCGAGGCCGAGAAACGAGAGCCCGGCCTCGAGCAGGATCGCGTTGCCCAGCCCCAGGGCCGCCGCCACGATCACCGGCGTGAGGGCATTGGGCAGGATGTGGCGGAGCAGAATCCGCGGGCCCGGCACGCCGAGTCCGACGGCGCTTTCGACGAACGGCCTCCCGGCGAGGGCCCGTACCTCCGCGTGCACCAGCCGCGCGATCGGCATCCATCCCGTGAGCCCGAGCACGAGGATCACGAGGGCCGCGCTCGGCGGCCACAGCGAGGCCAGCAGCAGAAGCAGCACCACCCGCGGAAGTGCCAGGACGAAGTCGGTGAGCCCGAGCAGCGCCGCCCCCAGCCAGCCCCGCCAGAATCCCGCCGCGGCGCCCACCGCCACGCCGATCACCACCGAGAGCAGCACCGCGAGCGTGCCCACGCCGAGCGAGACCCGCGCGCCGTAGACCAGCCGCGCCCAGACGTCGCGCCCCAGGCGGTCGGTGCCGAGCAGGTGGAAGGCGCCGAGCGGGTCGGTCGTGCCGGGCGCCAGGAACCGGGTCGCGACGATGTCGCGCTGGGCAATCGGGTCGCCTGCCAGGAGCGGTGCCAGGAGCGCGGCCAGCGCGGCGATCGCCAGGATCGCGAGGCCCGCCGCGGCCCGCCGGTCGGACAGCAGCCGCCGCGCGTCCCCCCTCATCGCGCCCTCGGGTCGACCCACCGCACCAGCACTTCGGCCAGCAGGTTGCCGAGCACCACGAGGAGCGCGCTCACGGCGGTGGCCGCCAAGACGACGGGATAGTCCCGCGCCTGGACGGCCTCGACCAGCACCCGGCCGACACCGGGCCAGGCGAAGATGGCCTCGATGAAGACGGCGCCGGAGAAGAGGGTCGGCAGCGAGAGGCCCAGCAGCGTGACCACCGGCACCAGCGCGTTCCGGAGCACGTGCCGGAGCATGACGCGCGTCTCGGAGAGACCTTTGGCGCGCGCCACCGTCACCCACGGCGCGCCTGCGACGTCGAGCATCGCGCCCCGAACGAACCGCGCCGTGCCGCCGATACCCACGAGCGTGAGCGTGGCGAGCGGGAGCACGAGGTGCCGGAGGCGATCGGCCAGGCGCGCGGCCGGCGGCAGGAAGTCGGCATCGAACCCGGCGGCGCCGAAGGCGGGCAGCAGCCGGAGCCGGTAGGTGAAGACCATCACCAGCATGAGCCCGAGCCAGTAGCCCGGCAGCGCGAACAGCGTCACCGTGGCCACCGAGAGCACGGTGTCGAGCCGGCCGCCGCGCGCCGCCTGCACCACGCCGACGGCGATGCCGATCAGGTAGCTGAGCACCAGCGAGATGCCGACCAGCCGGACCGTGGCGGGCCAGGCCTGCGCCAGGATCGTCCGGACCGGTCGTCCGGTCGCGATGCTGGTGCCCCAGTCGCCCTGCGCGAAGCGGCCGAGCCACGACACGTACTGCTCGACGACCGGACGGTCGAGGCCGAGCGCGCGGCGCTGCGCCGCCACCTGCTCGGCCGACGCCGCCGGGCCGACCAGCAGCAGGGCCGGGTCGCCGGGCGCGAGGCGGAGCAGGGCGAACATCAGCGTCACGACGCCGAGCACGACGCCGAGACCACTGAGCGCGCGGCGAACCAGCGAGAGCATGGCTGCAATCTTCGCCGGTCCGGAGCGCCGCGCCAGCCGCTCTGGCCGGGGAGACGCGTGGCCCGATACCTTTCGCCGTGCCTCACCGTCTCCTCCTGACGCTCGTCGCGCTGGGCGCACTCACCGGCTGCCAGCCGGCCGCGGCGCGCCGCGGGGCCACGGTCCTGTTCGCCTCGGGCGCCGATCTCCAGAGCATGAACCCGCTGGTCACCCTGCATCCGCTCGCGCGGCAGGTGCAGCGCTACGTGCTGCTGACGACGCTCGCCCGCTACGACTCGGCGCTCGTGCCCCGGCCTTACCTCGCCCGCGCCTGGGAGTGGTCGTCCGACCGGCGAACGCTGACGCTCCACCTGCAGGCCGGCGTGCGCTGGCACGATGGCGCGCCGACGACCTCCCGCGATGTGCGCTGGACCCTCGACGCGGCGCGTGATCCCGCCGTCGGCTATCCGCGGGCCGCCGAGCTCGGCGCGGTCGAGCGCGTCGATGCGCCGGATGACTCGACCGTGACCCTGCAATTCCGCACGCCGCCGCCGCGCTTTCCCGATGTCCTCACCGATCTCGCCGTCCTGCCGTCCCACCTGCTCGACACCGTCCCGCGCGACGGCCTCCGACGGGCGGCCTGGAACGAGGCGCCGGTGGGGAACGGCCCCTTTCGCTTCGTGGCCCACGAGCCCAATCGCCGCTGGGTCTTCGCGGCCAACCCTGATTTTCCCCCGGCGCTCGGCGGGCCGCCGCGGCTCGAGCGCTTCATCGTCGTCGTGGTGGACGAGCCGGCCACCAAGCTCGCGGCGCTCACCGCCGGCGAGCTCGACTTCGCGGGGATTCAGCCGGCCCACGCGAGCTTCGTGGCCCGCGATCCGTCGCTCGCGGTCCTCAGCTATCCGCTGCTGCTCACCTACGCCATCGCGCTCAACACCCGCCGCCCTCCCTTCGATGCCTTGTCCGCGCGCCGCCGCGTGGACCGGGCCATCGACCGGCGCGAAATTGTCGACGGCTACCTGTACGGCTACGGGTCGCCCGCGCGCGCGCCGGTGCCGTCCGATCTCCCCGGCTATGTTCCGGTGGCCGCCGACACCGGTGGGCCGAAGGTGGACGGTCCGCCGCTCCGGTTCGAGCTGCTCACCGTCGGCAGCGGGGAGGCGCCGCTCGAGCAGATGGTGCAGGCGCGGCTTCGAAGCGACGGGATCGCGGCGACGATCCGTCAGCTCGAGACGGGCGCCTTCCTGGCGCGGGTGTACGGTCCGGCGCACGATTTCGACGCCGCGGTCCTCGGGGTCACGGGCGACCCGGGCCTGGCCTATCTCGGGCCGCTCGCCGCGGTGGCGGGGCTCGACGTGCCGGCGGATCCGGCCGCGGCGCAGCGGGTGTTCGCTGATTCGGTGCCGGTGGTCGTACTGTATCACGCGCGGGGGCTTCAGGGGATGAACCGGCGGGTGCGTGGGGTGACCATGGATCTGAGGGGCGAGCTGCCGACGGTGCACGACTGGTGGGTGGCGCCGTGAGCGCCACGTATCGTGCGGCGGCGCCGGTGCGGCTGGACTTCGCCGGCGGCTGGACCGACGTGCCGCCGTTCTCCGCGCGGGAAGGCGGCGTGGTCGTCTCGGCGGCGATCGGGCTTCATGCGCGGGCGGAGGTGCGGCCCGGCGGCACCGGGCTCCGCCTCGTCGCGGAGGATCTGAACGCGAGCCTGGAGCTTCCCGACCAGACCGCCCTCACGCGGACCGGCCCGCTCGCTCTCCTGCAGGCAGGCCTCCGCCTCCTGCCGGTGGGGCCCTGCGCGCTGACGACCCGGTCGGACGCGCCGCCCGGTTCCGGTCTCGGCAGCTCGGGGGCGCTCGATGTCGCGCTCGTTGCCGCGCTCTCGGCCGCACGTGGCGAGGCGCTCGACGCGGCCGAGGTTGCCCGGCTGGCCTGCCGGCTGGAGGGTGTCGAGGCGGGGATCCCGGGCGGTCGCCAGGATCAGTACACGGCCGCGTACGGTGGGGTGCTGCGGATGGAGTTCCGCGATCCCGGCGCCACCGTCGAGCCGCTCGCGCTCGATCCGGCGGTGCTCGCGGAGCTCGAGCGGCGCATGCTGCTGGTCTACACCGGCGCGTCGCGCTTCTCCGGCGCCACGATCGGTCGCGTCATGGCCGCCTACGAGCGGGGCGATCGCGACGTGACCGAGGCGCTGCACGGTCTGCGCGAGGTCGCCGAGCGCATGGTCGAGGCCCTGCGCGCCGGCGACCTCGCGCGCATCGGCGCCCTGCTCGATCGCAACTGGCGACACCAGCAGACGCTCGATCCCGGCATGTGCACGCCGCTCATGGGCCGGCTGGGCCGTGCCCTGCGCGAGGCCGGCGCGCTCGGTGGGAAGGCCGCGGGCTCGGGCGCGGGCGGCTCGATGTTCTTCCTCGGTCCCGACGATCCGGCGCCGGCGGCCGAGGCGGCGCGCGCGCTGGGCGGCTCACTGCTGCCGGTCCGTTGGGCCGCCACCGGAGTAGTCCCCTGCTGAGCGTCGAGGAGCTGGACTCGCGCCGCGACGTGATCGGTGCCTCGGCCGACCTCGCGGCCCTGGCGCGCCGGCTGGCGGAAGGGGCGGCACCGCTGTTGGCCCGTGCGCCGGTCATCCCCACGACCAAGGCGCTGCTGTCCGCCGACGGCGGCTTCTGCCCGGACGACGGCACCGTGCTGGCGTTCGACCCGTGGGCACCAGCGGTCCACCGCTGCCCTCGCTGCGGGCGGACGTTCACTGGAGAGCGGCACGATCGTGCCTGGGCCCGGTTCCAGCATCTCTGGCTCGCCGAGCGGGCCGCGACGCTCGCAGCACTCGTCGCACTGACCGGGCACGAGGCCGCCGCCGGCCGCGCCGGGGAGATTCTCTCCGCCTACGCCTCGTCCTACTTCGATTTTCCCAACCGCGACAACGTGCTCGGCCCGAGCCGGCTGTTCTTCTCGACTTATCTCGAGTCGATCTGGGTGACCAATTACCTCGCGGCGGCCGGCATGCTGCGCGAGAGCGGGGCGCTCCCGGACGGGGTCGCCGAAGGCGTGGGTGTCGTGGCCGAAGAGGCGGCCAACGTCATCGGCGAGTTCGACGAGGGGTTCTCCAACCGCCAGACCTGGCACAACGCGGCGCTCGCCGCGATCGCGATCTGGTTCGAGGACGAGGAGCTGCTGGCGCGCGCGGTACAGGGACCGACCGGGATGCTCGCCCATCTGATGCAGGGCTTCGGCGAGGACGGGATGTGGTACGAGGGCGAGAACTACCACCTCTTCGCGCTGCGCGGCCAGCTCATCGCGATGGGGTGGGCCCGTCAGGCGGGTGTGGACCTCCTCGAGGACGAGCGGCTCGCCGCCCGCCTGGGAGCCGCGCTTCGAGCCCCGGCCCTCTCGGAGCTTCCCGACCACACCTTTCCGGCGCGAAAGGACTCACGTTTCGGGATGTCGCTCGCCCAGCCGATGTACCTGGAGCTGTGGGAGGTGGGGCTGGCGCGGCTGGGCAACGACCGCGATCCGCTGTGGAGCTGGCTCCGCGAGCTCTACGCCGTTCCCGCGCCCGAGGCCGGCGTGTTCGATTCCTATCTCCACGAGGCCGGCCGCCAGGCGCCGTCGGGAGTTCGGACCCGCGCCGACTTGTCGTGGTGGGCCCTGCTCGAGATGGCGCCGTCGCTGCCCGTTGCGCCCGAGGCGTGGACCCCGGGGTCGATCCTGCTCGAGCGCCAGGGCCTGGCGATCCTGCGTGACGGGGCGCGCTACGCGAGCCTCGAGTGCGGCCGATTCGGCGGCGGCCACGGCCACCCCGACCGGCTGAGCCTCACCCTCCATGCCGACGGGCGCCACTGGCTGGCCGATCCCGGCACCGGCTCGTACGTCGCGCCCGAGCTGGCGTGGTACCGCTCGACGCTTGCACACGACGCGCCCCGTCTCGACGGCCGCTCCCAGCTGCCGGGCGACGCACGATGCGACGCGTTCGACGTGCGTGACGGCCGAGGCTGGGCGCGTGGCCGCTTCGGCGACCTGTCCCGCACGCTCGTGGCCGACTCCTACCTGCTGGATCTGGTCGAGCTGAACGGTCCCGACGAGCGGACGCTCGAGCTGGCGTGGCACCCGGAAGGCCGCGTCGAGGTCGTCACGGCCGGCGGGTGGACGGGCGACCGCCTCGACGATCCTTTCGTCGAGCAGGTCGAGCGCTTCACCGGCAGTACGGAGCACGGCGTGGTCCTGCGGGCCCACGCCGACGGGGCGCTGCTGACCTTGCATCTCCGCTTCGAGGGAGACCTGCTCCGCGCCTCGGGACCGGGGCGCCCCGGCGGGGTCCCGCGGGTGCCGTTCTACCTGGTGCGGACGCGGGGGCGGGCCTCGCGGCTCGTCTCGGTGCTCGAGAGCAGCCGCGGTGCGCCGATCGTCCGCGGCGTGTCGATCGAGGGCGAGGTGGTCGTAGTGGAGACGGCCAGCGGAACCGACCGGCACGCGGCCGTGCCGGAGGGCTGGGAGATCACCAGCGCGGCGGGAACGGTGCGGCTCGGCGGCCTGCGCCGCGAGCCGGCGCCGATGAAGCCGCTGATCGATCGCGACCGCCCCGCTCGTGCCGAGGGGACCGCCCTCCACGTGAGCGCGCCGCCGGCGCTCGACGGGTCGCTCGACGGGTTCGATGCCTCCGCCCCGATGGCGCTCGACTACGAGGACCAGTATCGCCGGAGCGAGGAGCCGTACGGCGGACCCGAGGCGTTCTCCGCGACCCTCCTCGCCAACTGGGACGAGTCGGCCCTCTACTTTGGCCTCGACGTCGTGAAGGCCGAGACCATCGTACGGCCGGACGGCGCTTTGCCGCTCCGTCTCGACAACGATCCCGACGATATCCACGCCGACGGCGTGCAGCTCTACCTGCGTCCGGAGGCCGAGGGGCCGGTGTACGGATTTCTGGTGGCGCTCGCCGATGAGCGGGGCGGCATCCGCGTCCGGCCCACCACGGAGAGCGTCGGTGACGCAGCCATGGTCACGGGCGCCTGGCAACCCACCGGCACCGGGTACTCGCTGTCGCTCGCCGTGACGTTGCCGGAGTGGCATCCGCGCGGCGGAGACGCCCTGGGGTTCGACCTCCTGGTCAACGAGGCGCACCCCGGCCGGCTCCGGCGCGCGGGGCAGCTGGTCTGGAGCGGGGGCGGCGGCTGGGTCTACCTCCGGGGCGACCGGCAGGCCCCCGAGGCCTTCGGCACCCTGGAGCTCGCGTGAGAGAAGCGGTGGCGGGGTTCACTTCCACGGGCAGCAAGCGGCCCGAGGCCCTGTTCGGTGGCCCTGCCGAGGGCGTACCGAGCGCGATGGTCCGCTCGGCCGGCTGCCGTGT
>DASSYY010000193.1:0-4324 GCA_035703025.1 Gemmatimonadales bacterium
GCGGAGCCGGGCGCTGGCCAGCGGCTCGTCGGCCACGATGAGGGCACGGATGCGCGGGTCGCTCACGAGGCCGGCGCCGGCGCCAGCCGGAGCGGAAAGCTGAGCGTGCACACCGCCCCGCCCGCGGGCGCGGGCGACAGCGCGAAGCGCTGCTCCCGGCCGTAGAGCTGCCGCAGCCGGGCCCGGGTGATCGAGAGACCGTGCCCCTCGCGCACCGTGGCGCCGAGGCCCACGCCGTCGTCCCGCACGGTGAGGTGGAGCCGGCCGGCGCGCTCCCACGCCCGCACCTCCACCTGTCCGGGCGTGATCCGGCGGGTGATGCCGTGCCGGATCGCGTTCTCCACCAGCGGCTGCAGGATGAGCCGCGGCACCAGCGCCTCCCGCACCCGCGACTCCACGTCGATCGAGACCCGCAGCCGGTCGCCGTAGCGCGCCTCCTGGATCTCGGCGTAGTGCCGCAGCAGCGCCACTTCCTCCGCCAGCGTGGTCTCGACCCGGGTGCCGCTCCGGAGCGTGAGCCGGAGCAGGTCGCTCAGCCGGGCCAGCAGGCGGTCGGCGCGGGCCTGGTCCTCCCAGACCAGCGCGGAGATGGCGTGCAGCGCATTGAACAGGAAGTGCGGCTGGAGCTGCGCGCTCAGCACGTGGAGCCGGGCCTCGGCGAGCTGCCGCGCGTACACCGCCGCGGCGAGCGCACGCTGGCGGGACTCCCACGCGTGGGCCGCCGCCTCCGCGCCGGCCACCATGAGCGTGTAGAGCAGCAGGTTGACGCCGGTGTAGCGGAGCACGCCCCACCCGGCCTCCGAGAGCAGGCCGTCGTGATGCCGGGCCCAGGGAACCAGGCCCTCGGCGATGCCCATGAGCGAGCCGGCCGCGAGCACGAAGAGCACCGCGCCGCCCGCGTGCACCGCCAGCGTGCGGCGGAGCGGCGCGCCGGGGGCGCGGGCCCGGAGCGTCGTCGCGACCACCGGCGGCGTGAGCAGGGCGCACGGCCACCAGCTCGCGAGCTGCATGACCAGGTGCTGGATCAAGGGCCGCGACAGCCCCGGGCGGGCCGCGAGCGCCCCCACGGCCGCGTCCTGCAGCGCGAAGACGACCGCGGTCACCGTCCAGAAGCCGAAGGCGAGGAGGAAGAGCGGGCCCAGGCCGATCAGGTCCGGCAGCCGCGCCTGCGGCGGGACGGGCACGGAAACGGGTGCCGCCGCCTCGGCGGGATCCTGGGTCGGCAGGTCGAGCGGGATGGTTGCCATGGTCTCGCCACAGGAGACGCCCGAGCGCCCGCAGGGGGCACCCGGACGTCAGAGACCTGTCAGCGCTCCCGTGCGCGGGATGCTGCTATCGGTTCACGGCGCCGGCGCCGGCCGGTTGTTGCCGAGGTCCGCTACATACCTCCACTCCCCCGTGTCCTGCTTCTGCCACACCGTCAGGTACTTGGAGTAGAAGGTGCCGAACTGCCCGAAGTCGAAGGTGGCTTCGCCGACGGTGAAGCCGAGGTCGCCGCTGGCTGCGGCATCGGAGAACCGGGGCACCCAGCTGATGATGTCGGTCGGGTCGCTGGTGAACGCCTCGCCCAGGGCTGCCGGCCCGAAGATGTATTGCCCGCCGCCGACCCCGACCCCGTTGGGCGCGGCGAACGCCTCGAACGCCGGCCCGCTGCCGTTGGCCACTGAGGCGGCCGAGAACGCCGCGTCCACGCTCAGGAGCGCGGCCCGCTGCTCGGTCACGTCGGTGTTGGGGAAGTCGCGGCGGTGCTTGGTGTCGGGGGTCCCGAACCCGGCCGGGAACCCGCCCGACGACGGACCGCCGAGGCTCACCACCATGCCGGCCACCGTCCAGTCCGCGCCCGGCGCGCTCCGGCGCCAGTACGTCAGGAAGAAACTCGGGCGCAGCAGCGCGCCGGTGCCGAAGTCGTAGGTGGCCGATCCCTCGCTCCAGGTATAGCCCTGGGTGCCGTCGTTGGACACGTCCGCGGCCTCGACGCTCCACTGGAGCGTGCTGGGCGCCAGCGGGTCGCCGGTGAGGAAGGTGGCCGCGGCCGCCCGGCCCGAGATCACGTTGACCCGCGGGGAAAGGAAGAGGACGTCGCTCGCGAACGCGGCGTTCAGCCCGGCGGCCACGCCCTGGGTGCCGATCGCGGAGGAGAGGGCATTCCCTGCCTCGATCAGCGATGCTCGCTCCTGGCGGAGGTCGAGGTGGGCCTGATCGCTGGCCTCGGACAGGGCGGCGCTGCCGGCATCGCGGGGTGCGGCGGCGTCGTTGCACGCCATGGCTGCTCCCGCGAGCAGGCCGATGAGGATGAGGTGACGCATGGATGGGTCTCCGGCTGGTGAGAGGGTCGCTCGCAGCGTGAACGAGCCTGCTCACCCTAGGACGCCGGAGACCCCGGGCTGAACGGGAGATGGGCGTTAGAGAACTGTGAGAAGCCGGCGGCGGCCGCCGGGGCCCCGAAATGAGATGTGCGTCACCAACCCTCTGTGTTCGGCCAACCTGCGGAAACCGGGCACGTCGCTGTAAAATCTCGGCATAGCCCCTGATTCCGTCTTGTCATCAACCAGCGGCGCGGCGGCTTCATCCGTCGTCCAGGGACCTCGATGCGTCGGACATCCCGGCCTGACCAACTGACCGCCGTCCGTGCGCCCGGTGCGGGCGCCAGCGCGAGCGAGCTCTTCGCCGCGGGCGGGGAGCTCGGCGCCCTCATGGCCCGCCACGATTGGGCGGCGACCTCGCTCGGCCCGGTCGAGTCCTGGCCGCGGGCCCTCGTCACCGCGGTCCGCATCGTTCTCACCTCCCGCCAGCCGATGTTCGTCTGGTGGGGCGACGAGCTGATCAACCTCTACAACGACGCCTACCGGGCCATCCTTGGCGGCAAGCACCCCTGGGCGCTCGGCCAGCCCGCCTCGGCCGTCTGGCGCGAGATCTGGGATCAGGTCCTTCCCCGCGCGTCGTCCGCGATGTCGCAGAACGAGGGCACCTACGACGAGGCGCTGCTCCTCATCATGGAGCGGCACGGCTACCGCGAGGAGACCTACTACACCTTCTCCTATAGCCCGGTCCCCAACGACGAAGGCGGCACCGGCGGGATCTTCTGCGCCAACACCGACGACACCGAGCGCATCAGGAGCGAGCGCCAGATCGTGCTCCTGCGCGAGCTGGCCGCGCGCACCGCCGACGCGCGCAGCGTCACCGATGCGTGCGCCCGGAGCGCCGAGGCGCTGGCCACCAACGCGCGCGACCTTCCCTTCGCGCTGCTCTACCTGGTCGACTCCGAGCGCCGGACGCTCGAGCTCGTGGGCCAGGCGGGGATCGAGGCCGGGTGTCCCGCCGCCCCGGCCAGCGTGCCGCTGGGCGCCGGCAGTCCCTGGCCGTTCGACGAGGCCCTCGCCAGCGGCGCGCTGGTCGAGGTAGCGGGCACCCGGCTGCCGGCGGAGCTGCCGGCCGGCGCCTGGTCCGAGCCTCCCAGCCGGGTGGTGCTGGTCCCCATCGCCGGCTCCGGCGAGACCGGGCGGACGGTCGTGCTGGTCGCCGGCCTCAATCCGTACCGGCTGCTCGACGGGGGCTATCGCGGCTTTCTGTCGCTGATCGGAGGCCAGATCGGCGCGGCGATCGCCAACGCGCACGCCTACGAGCAGGAGCGGCGGCGGGCCGAGTCGCTGGCCGAGCTGGACCGCGCCAAGACGGCCTTCTTCTCGAACGTCAGCCACGAGTTCCGCACGCCGCTGACGCTCATGCTGGGGCCGCTGCAGGACCTGGTCGAGGCGCATGACCTGCCGCCCGATACCCGGGACCAGATCGCGGTCACCCGCCGGAACGCGCTCCGGCTGCTGAAGCTCGTCAACTCGCTGCTCGACTTCTCCCGCCTGGAGGCGGGCCGGGTCGAGGCCCAGTACGAGCCGCTCGACCTCGCCGCGCTCACCACCGATCTCGCGAGCATCTTCCGCTCCGCCATCGAGCGGGCGGGGCTCCGGCTGGTGGTGGACTGCCCCGCCCTCCCCGCGCCGGTCTACGTGGACCGCGACATGTGGGAGAAGATCGTCCTCAACCTGCTCTCGAACGCGCTCAAGTTCACCTTCGAGGGCGAGATCCGGGTGGCGCTCCGGCCCGAGGCGGGCGGCCGCGTCCGCCTGACCGTGAGCGACACCGGCACCGGCATTCCGGCCGACGCGCTGCCGCACGTCTTCGAGCGCTTCCGGCGGGTGCAGAATGCCCGCGCCCGGACCTTCGAGGGGACCGGCATCGGTCTCGCCCTGGTGCACGAGCTGGTGAAGCTGCACGGCGGCCAGATCTCGCTCTCCAGCGAGGTCGGTCGGGGGACGACGTTCGACATCAC
>DASSYY010000346.1:0-8820 GCA_035703025.1 Gemmatimonadales bacterium
GGGCGCCGAACAGCTCCGCCTCCCGGACCGCCATCCGCTCTTCGGCGCCGAGCACGCGGGCCTCGTAGTCCTTGAGCTCGGGCGTCACGTACCGCTCGGCCGAGGCGAGGGTCTGACGCCGCTCGTAGTCCGGGGGCACCCGCGCGGCGTGCGCGTTGGTGATCTCCAGGTAGTACCCGAAGACCTTGTTGAACCCGACCTTGAGCGACGGGATCCCGGTGCGCTCCCGCTCCCGCTGCTGCAGCGAGGCGATGTACTGTCGGCCGCGGTCCCGGAGCGCGCGCAGCTCGTCGAGCTCGCTGTCGTACCCCGCGCGGATCACGCCGCCCTCGGCCAGCTGCGCCGGCGGCCGCTCCTCCAGGCCGCGGCCGAGCTCGGAGGCCAGGTCGGCCAGCAGGTCGAGCTCGTCCACCGCGTCGGCGAGCGCGACGGCTCGCCCGCCGCCCGGGAGCGTCGAGGCCGCGAGCGCACTCAGCGCCTCGGACACGTCCGGCAGGCGGAGGAACGAGTCGCGCAGCGCGCCCAGCTCGCGGGGGGTGGCCCGGCCCGCTGCGGCCCGGCCGGCCAGCCGCTCGACGTCGCGCACGCCGTCGAGCGCCTCGCGGAGGCGCCCTCGTCCTCGACCGTCGCGCACCGCCACCTCCACGGCGTCGAGCCGGTATCTGATCGCCGCCGGCGTGCGGAGCGGCGAGAGCAGCCACTGCCGGAGCAGGCGGCCGCCCATCGGGGTGACGGTGGCGTCGATGGTCTCGAGCAGGGTGCAGCCGCGGGCGCCGGCCCGGAGCGGCTCGACCAGCTCGAGGTTCCGCCGGGTCATCTCGTCCAGCCAGAGGAACGCGTCGCTCCGGCGCACGAAGGGCCGCGCGAGGTGGGGCAGGCCGGACGGCTGCAGCTCGGTGAGGTAGCGAAGCAGTGCGCCGGCCGCGCCGATGGCCGGGGCGTCGTCCGGGCCCACGCCGAGGCCGTCGAGCGTAGCGAGCGCGAACCGCCGCGCCAGCTCCTCGCGCGCGAGGTCGGGGTCGAACTCCCAGCGCTCGCGCACGGTGCGGAGCACGCCGTCGCCGGCCGGGAGCGCCACATCGGCGGGCACCACCACTTCGGCCGGGCCCAGCCGGCCGAGCGCTTCGGCGAGGTCCGCCTCGTCCATGGTCTCGAGCAGGAATTCGCCAGTGCTGAGATCGATCGCCGCCAGCCCCACCCGCGCGTCGGTCCGGCCCAGGGCCACGAGGAAGTTGTTCTTCCCGCCGGCGAGCCACCCCTCCTGCAGCATGGCGCCGGGGGTGACGGTCTCGACCACCTCGCGGCGTACCAGGCCCTTGGCGAGCTTGGGGTCCTCGACCTGCTCGCAGATCGCGACGCGATGCCCCGCGCCGATGAGCTGGCGGAGATAGTCGGCGGCGGCCTTCACCGGGACGCCGGCGAGCGGCACGCCGTCCCCGCGGGAGGTGAGGGTGATCTCGAGCACCCGCGCGGCGAGCTGGGCGTCCTCGTGGAACATTTCGTAGAAGTCGCCGACCCGGTAGAACAGGATCGTCTCGGGGTGCTGCGCCTTGACCTCACGCCAGTGCTTGAGCATCGGCGGCGTGGACGCGTCGGCGGCCTCGCGGCTCACGGGGGCCACGGGAAAGTGCGGGAGTGCGGGCGGGGCATACGGGGGAGAATATAACGTCATAACTCGACCCGAGACCGGCGGTTCCGTCGTCCGGCGCGGATCCGGCGCCCGGGGCACGATCCCTGCGCCGCGGACCCGCGCCCCATTTACTTCGCGCTCTCCGAGGTTGCATGCGACAGACTCCGTCGGTCGCACGGCGCGCCGTCCTCGCCGTGGCCCTGCTGATCGGCTTCTACGTGCTCGCGATCGCCATCGCGGCGGCACTGCTCTGCATTCCCTGGCTGGAATACCGGCTCATCGGGCGCATCGAGGGACGGCTCGGGTTCTTCGCCGTGGTCGGTGCCGGCGCCATCCTCTGGGCGCTCGTGCCCCGGCCCGACCGGTTCGATGACCCCGGCCCCGTGCTGCGGGCCGAGGACCACCCCCGCCTGTTCGAGGTGCTGCGCGCGGTGGCGCGTGACACCGGCCAGGCCATGCCGGCCGAGGTGTTCCTGGTGCCCCAGCTCAACGCGTGGGTGGCCCAGCGCGGCGGCGTCATGGGGTTTGGCAGCCGCCGGGTGATGGGCCTCGGACTGCCCTTGCTCGAAGCGCTGAGCGTGCGCCAGTTCCGCGCGGTGCTGGCCCACGAGTTCGGCCACTACTACGGCGGCGACACCCGGCTCGGTCCCTGGATCTACAAGACGCGGGCGGCGATCGAGCGGACGCTCAGGAACGTGCACGCCCACAGTGGCCTGCTGGCGAAGCCGTTCCAGTGGTACGGCAATGCCTTCGTCCGGATCACTCACGCCGTGTCGCGCCAGCAGGAGTTCAGTGCCGACGCGCTGGCCGCGCGGACCGTCGGAGCGGCACCGCTCATCGAAGGGCTCCGTTTCCTCCACGGCAGCGACGGGGCATTCTCCGCCTATTGGTCGCAGGAGGTGGCCCCGGTGCTCCAGCTCGGCGCCCGTCCGCCGATCGCGGCCGGCTTCCGCCAGTTTCTGGCCGTGCCGCACGTCAGGACCGCGGTCGACCAGGCCGTCGAGCGCGAGCTGGCCGAGGGCGAGGCCAGCCCATACGACACCCATCCCTGTCTCCGCGATCGCGTGGCCGCGCTGGCCGCGCTCCCCGCCGGCGAGCCTGCGAGCGACGACCCGCCCGCCATCACGCTCTTGGAGGCGCCGGATCGCGTCGAGGCCTCGCTGCTCGCGTTCATGGCGGGGCCCGGCGCGCCGTCGCTCGAATCGGTGGCGTGGGACGATGTGGGCGAGCGGGTCTGGCTGCCCTTCTGGCGGGCGCAGGCGGCCCGCCACGCGGGGCGGCTCGCCGGCCTCACGCCCGCCGACCTCTCCGAGCAGGCGAAGACGCCCGC
Organism: Gemmatimonadales bacterium; assembly: GCA_035703025.1. Lineage (GTDB taxonomy): Bacteria > Gemmatimonadota > Gemmatimonadetes > Gemmatimonadales > GWC2-71-9 > CAVVWJ01. The sequence goes on from DASSYY010000346.1 coordinate 2,961, forward strand.
AGCACTGGCCGAGCGGCTGGGCCTGGTGCCGGGGAACGAGGTGGCGGGCGACGACCATGTGGCGCAGGCGGGATGGGTCGTGGGTTTGGCGCTCGTCACGGCGCTGCGCGACCGCGGATGGAAGCTGCATGCGCCCCCGGGCGAGCCGGTGACCCTGGTGCATGACGGCGCGACGGTCCACCCGTTCTCGCTCCTGCAGCAACTCGTGAGCGGCGAGCTCGGCGCGGCCGACTGGCTGGCGCTCGTCCTCGGTCAGGGCATCGCCGAGCTCGACCTCGGCCTCGCGGCGGGACACGACCCCAACTCGGCGGCTCCGGTGGGGCGGCCCGCATGGGCCTTCATCGCGATGGCCTATTACCGGCTGGTGCTCAACCGGACCTACCGGGTATTCGTTAGCGACCGCTCGGTCTCCGGCGCGCGGGTGCGCGGGCTCATGTCGGCGCCGGCGAGTGTGGGTCCGCAGCACGCCGATCCCGAGTTCTACGTCCAGCCCGCGCTCGCCCGCCGCTACGACGGCGTGGACCCGGACTCCGACGCGTTCCTGGCCATCGATCGGGCAAACTTCCGGATACCGCGCGAGACGATCGTGCGCATGGAGCGGATCACCCGCCGGAAATGGGGGCTCGGCGGGCTGCCGTCGTCCGGACGGATCGTGCTCCATCTTCAGGGCGGCGGCCGGCGCGAGCTGATCCTGCTCGGCCACCAGGACGCCGAGGCGATCGAGCGGGGCCTCACGCGAACGGCCTGAGTGGCGTGGAGGCCTTCCCCTCCAGGGCGGTCCGGCCGCAACTTGTGGCGTCCTCACCCGCGAGCGCTCCGTGTCCCAGCCGTTCCACTTCGCCTTCTTCGTTCGTGATCTGGCCTCCACCCGCCGGTTCTACGGCGAGATCCTCGGCTGTCGCGAGGGCCGCAGCACCGAGACCTGGGTGGACTTCGATTTCTTCGGCAACCAGATCTCCGCCCACACCACCGGCGCCGTGACCCCGACCCAGAACACCGGCCAGGTCGAGGGGATTCTCGTCCCGATGCCCCATTTCGGCGCCCTGCTCGGCTGGAGCGAATTCGAGGCGCTGGCCGGCCGGATTCGCGCGGCGGGAGCGGCCTTCGTCCTCGAGCCCCGCGTCCGCTATGCCGGGCAGCCCGGCGAGCAGGCCACGATGTTCCTCCTCGATCCCAGCGGCAACGCCCTCGAGTTCAAGAGCTTCAAGCACCCCGAGCACGTCTTCACGGCGTGAGCAGCGCGGCGGTGGCCGTCATCGGCGGCGGCGTGATGGGGGCGAGCGTGGCCTACCACCTCGCGGCGCTGGGACAGCGCGACGTGGTGATCCTGGATCGGGCCGACGGTCCCGGCGCGGGGAGCACCGGCCGGGCCACGGGCGGCTATCGCGCGCAGTACGCCACGGCCATCAACGTCCGGCTCTCGCTGCTGGCGCGGAGCAAGCTCCGCCGCTTCGCGGACGAGACCGGCGTCGACCCGGGCTACCTGCCGGCGGGCTACCTCTGGCTGGCCGGCAGCGAGGCCGAGCTCGACGTGCTGCGCGCCGGTCGCGCGGTGCAGCACGCCGAGGGGCTGGTCGAGGCCGAGGAGGTCTCGCCTGCGGAGATCGCCCGCATCAATCCCGCGATCCGGCTCGACGGGATCGCGGGCGGCGCGTTCTGCCCCACCGACGGGTTCATCCGGCCGCTCGGAATCCTCGAGGGGTACCTCGCCGCCGCGGCGCGGCTGGGCGTACGCCTGATGTGGGGGACCGAGGTCCGTGGCCTCCGGCAGGATGCCTCGGGACGAATCGTCGAAGTCGACACGACCCGGGAGCGACTCGCCGTCGGTGCGGTGGTCAACGCCGCGGGACCCTGGGCGGCGGCGGTGGCGGCGCTCGCCGGCGTGACCCTGCCGGTCGTGCCGCTCCGACGCCAGGTCGCCACCACGGTGCCCTGCAATCTGCTGCCGGCCGACATGCCGATGACCATCTGGGCGGGCGACGGGTTCCATCTCCGCGTGCGGGACGGACGGGTGCTGCTGCTCTGGCCCACGCCCGGCGTACCCGGCCGGCCGTTCGAGACGACGGTCGAGCCTGGGTGGATCGACGCGGTGGTGGCCATGGCGCACGCGCGAGTGCCGGTGCTGCGGGGGGCCGCGATCGACCGGCCGTCGTGCTGGGCCGGTCTCTACGAGGTGTCACCCGACAAGCACGCCATCCTCGGCCAGGCCGTCGAGTGCGCCAACCTCTATCTCATCAACGGCTCGTCCGGGCACGGGGTGATGCATGCGCCGGCCCTGGGCCAGCTGCTGGCGGAGATCGTGTGCCACGGGCGCGCGACCACCCTCGACGCGACCGGGCTCCGGCCCGGACGGTTCGCCGCCGGCGAGTCGCATCCGGTGTCGGAGTTGCTCTAGGAGCGCCGCTCGAGGGACGCGGGGGCTGGCACCACTAGAAGCCAAGGGGACATGCCGTAAGGCATGCCCCCTTCGCTTTGCTGAAACGCGCGCGCGATCCGTGACTCACTCGGTCACCGACACCGAATCCCTCGCCATCGGCGTCGAGTCCACCTTCTGGGCCACCGAATCCACCACCGGGCGCGTCCGCCACTGGGCGACGTCGTCCTCGAACGCCCGGGCCAGCGCCGCCACGTCCACCGTCGACGTGTCAGAGACCGCGCCGTGCGCCGTCACCCGCTCGAGCCCGACCGCCGCCTTGGTGTAAGTGCTGTCCGCCTCGATCGCCTTCCCGTACGCCTCCTTCGCAGCGACGAAGTACCCCGACCGCTCCAGCGCGGTGGCGAAGTTGTTCTGGAACACCGGCACGTTGCCGCGGAGCTCGACGGCGCGGGCGAGCGGCGGCAGCGCGGCGTCGCTCCGGCCCTGCTGGATGTAGAGGTAGCCCAGGTTGTTCATCGCCCAGACGTCCTTGTCGTCGAGCGCCAGCGCGCGCTGGTAGGCATCGATCGCCTGGTCGAATTCGCCCAGCTCGTAGTGCGCGCGACCCAGCAGCCGGAGGCCGTCACTCGAGAGCGGCTCGATCGCCAGTGCCTGCTCCACCCGGTTGAGCGCGTCCTTGGGCCGGCTGGTCTCCAACAGCACGCGCGCGGAGTTGAGCAGGCTCTTCCGGTGGCTCGGATCGATCCGGAGCGCGGCGTCGAACGCCTCGAGCGCCCGCGTGTGATCCCCGGTCTTCCAGGCCGAGAGGCCCAGCATGTAATGACCCCACGCGTTGTCGGGCTCGCTCTCGCTGAAGGCCTCGAACATGCTCGCGGCCTCCTCGTATCGGCCGCGATGGAACGCGCGCTCGGCGTCCGCGTAGCTCGGCACCACGGTACCGGCCGCGAAGGGCTTGACTGTCCCGGTCGTGGAGCTGGAGGGCGCCGGCGTCTCGGCGCCGGTGGAGACGGTGGTGGTGCTGCCGGTGGTGTTTGCCTCACCGGTAGTGGGCGTCCGGTCGGTGCCGGAGCAACCGGCGGCGAGCGGCACGAGCAGGATGGCGAGGGCGGTAAGGCGGGAAGCGGGGCGGGACATGGACTCCTCCTTGGTGTGGCGCCGGAGCGCGGGGGACTACGGGCGCCGGGAGGAAAGGCAAGGCAACGGCCACTCCCGGCCGTTGCCGTAAGCTGTTGATGCAGAATGTCTTGAGAGTGACGTAGTAGGGGCAGCGCCCGCTAGCGTGTCCCGCTGGACACATCAAACTGCGGCTCACTGTGTCCGATTGGACACCCGCCATTTACCCGCAGGTCCTCGGCCCAGGTTGTATTAAGGGGGGTAGGCTGGCCACATCCTTGGTGGAACGGGAGCACGGAGTCACGGCAGGAGCATCGAATGAGAGATCTACGGGCAGGGATCAGCGTCATGCTGGTGGTGGCGGCAGTCGGTTGCGCCGCGTCGAACACCTCGTCCGACGCCGCCGGGCCGGCGCCGGCCGAGCGGGCGGACAGCATGCGAGCGTCGACGGGCATCGAGGTCCAGATCGACAATCAGAACTTCAACGACATGAACATCTACCTGCTCAAGGGCGGAGCGCGGTCGCTGATCGGCCGGGCCACCGGCCTGCAGAAGTCGACGCTCACGATCCCCGCGTCGATGGCCCCGGCGGACCTGCGTGTCATGCTGCTCGCCGACCCGACCGGCGCGAGCCGTGCGGTGACCACTCCCGTGTTGATCGTGCCGGCGGGCCAGCGCATCTACTGGACGATCGGGTCCGATCCCTCGATGTCGACCACCTCGACCGGCGAGTAGCGCGGGTCCAGGCGGCCGGCCCTGCTACGGCCGCCTGATGTTGTGCCGACGCATGATCTTGAGGAGGCTGGCGTGATCCGCCAGCCCGAGGGCCTCTGCCGTCCGGGTCACGTGCCACTCATGCCGTTCGAGCGCCGCGATCACGATGCGCCGCTCCGCCTCCGCCTTGAGCTCGTGGAAGCTCCCGCCCGCTTCGGCCACCGGCTCCACCGCACCCCGGATCTCCGGCGGTACCTGGTCCGGTCCGATCACCTCGCCGTCCGTCGCGATGATCATCCGCTCGACCACGTTGCGTAGTTCCCGCACGTTGTTCCGCGTCCAGTCGTAGCCCATCAGGAGCTCGAGCGCGTCGGGCGCGAGGCGTTTGGGACGGATGCCGAACCTGGTGCAGATGGTCCTCGCGAGTCCTTCGGCGATCTCGGGCACGTCGCTCCGCCGCTCCCGCAGCGGGGGCACGACGATCAGGTGCACGTTGAGCCGGTAGTAGAGGTCCTGGCGGAACCGCCCGGCTTCGACCTCCGCCTCGAGATTCCGGTTGGTCGCCGCCACGACGCGCGCTTCCACGGCGAGCGGCCGCGTGGCGCCGACCCGGGTCACCCGCCGGTCCTCGAGCACGCGGAGCAGCTTGGCCTGGGCCGCGAGCGGCAGCTCACCGATCTCGTCCAGGAAGAGCGTCCCGCCCTCGGCTGCTTCGAAGGCGCCCCGCCGGGTCGCGCTCGCGCCGGTGAAGGCCCCGCGCTCGTGGCCGAAGAGCTCGCTCTCGACCAGGTGCTCGGGCAGCGCCGCCGCGTTGAGGGCGACGAACGGTGCCGCGGGCTGTGCGCCGAGGCGGTGGAGCTCGCGCGCCACCAGCTCCTTGCCGGTCCCGCTTTCCCCGACGATCAGCACCGTGCTCGGCACCGGCGCCACCCGGGCGATCTGCTCCCGCAGCCGGAGCATCGCGGCGCTGGTGCCCACCAGCGCGCTCTCGCCGTCCACCTGGCGCCGGAGCGACTGCACCTCCGCGCGGAGCCGGCGCCGCTCGATCGCCAGCTCGATCTCCCGCACGATCCGCTCGACCGGCTCCGCCTTGTCGATGAATCCATAGGCCCCGAGCCGCACGGCCTGGATGCAGCGGTCGAAGCTGCCCGTTCCCGTATAGACGATCACCGGCACCTCCGACCCCCGCCGCTCGAGCGCGCGCAGCACCTCGAAGCCGTCCATTCCCGGCATCTCGAGGTCGAGGATCACGCAGTCGACCGGCTCACCGCCCAGCCGCTCGAGCGCCTGGCGGCCGTCCTGCGCGACGTGCACCTCGTAGCCGCCGAGTCGGCGGAGGTCGTAGGCGTACTGTTCGGCCATGGCGGGCACGTCGTCCACGACGAGGATCAGTGTCATGAGCTCCGCCCGTCCTCGCCCGGCGCCCGAGCGCCGGCCCGGACCGGCAGTTCGACGATGGCACGCGTGCCCGCGCCGGGAGCGGTCTCGATCCGGAGCGACCCGCCGAGGTCGAGCACCAGCCGCCGGACGATCGAGAGGCCAAGGCCCGTGCCGCCCTCCTTCGTCGTATGGAAATCGTCGAAGGCGCGGTCGAGCTCGGCGCGGCTCATCCCGGGGCCCGTGTCGGTCACCGTCACGCGCACCTGCGCCGGGTCC
>DASSYY010000372.1:0-11149 GCA_035703025.1 Gemmatimonadales bacterium
GGTTGGACGCGAGCTACCGCGCCGTCTGCGACGGAGAGGAAGAGTGGAGCTCAGGCCGCCGCGTCGGGGAAGACACAGGTGACCGTCGTGCCGCTGCCGCGCTCGCTCTCGGCGTGCACCCGGCCGCCGTGCGCCTCGACCAGGTGCTTCACGATCGCGAGGCCTAGGCCGGTCCCGCCCTCCTCGCGCGAACGGGAGGCGTCGGCTCGGTAGAAGCGCTCGAAGATGCGCGGCAGATGGTCCCGTGTGATCCCCACGCCGTTGTCGCGGATGCTGAGCGCGACGCCGCCTGCCACCCGCCGGCTCAGACAGGTAATGCGCCCGCCCGCCGGCGTGTACCGGAGCGAGTTGTCCATCAGGTTGGTGAGGATCTGCCGCACGGCGTCGGCATCCGCCTGGATCACCGCGGCGTCGGGCGCGAGGTCGAGGACCAGCTCCACGTGGTGGGTCTCCGCCCGGACGCCGAGCGCGGTCCAGGATTCCCGCGCCACCGCCGCGAGGTCGACGGCCATGAGGGTCGGCTGCCAGCGACCCGCTTCGATGCGTGAGAGGTCGAGCAGGTCGTCGACCAGCCGCTGCATGCGGCGGGCGTTGCTCAGGATCGTGCCGAGGAAGCGCCGCGTGGTCGCGGGGTCGGCGGGCTCACCCAGCAGGGTCTCGGCGTAGCCCGAGATCGAGGTGAGCGGGGTCTTGAGCTCGTGCGAGACGTTGGCCACGAAGTCGCGCCGCACCGTCTCCAGCCGCCGCACCTCGGTCAACTCGTGCAGCACCAGCACCGCGCCGCCGGCGGGCAGCGGGCGCGCGTTCACCAGAAACACCCGTCCATCCATCTCGAGCTGGCGATCCTGCACCGGCCGGCCGGCGAGCACCTCGTCGACGACCTCGCGGGCGGCCTTGACCCGGAACAGCGCGGGGAGGTCCGGCAGCGCGTCGGTCGCGCCGTAGCCGAGCAGGCGGCGGGCGGCGGGATTGGCGGTCACGATGTGCCCGCGGCCATCGGCGGCGATCACGCCCTCCACCATGGATTCGACCAGCGCCGCCGACTCGGCCTGCTCGCGGCGGAGCTCGTCGAAGCGATCGCCGAGCTGCTGATGCATCTGCCGGAGCGACTGGACGAGCAGATCGACTTCGAGGATGCCCGAGCGCGGGAACCGGGGCGGGGCGCCGGAAGCGATGGCGCGGGCGGCGCCCGCGATGCCGGCCAGCGGCTGCGCGATCGACCGCGCGGCCAGGAGCGCGAGCACAGTCCCCACGAGCAGTGCCAGGAGCGCTGCCCCCGCCACGGCCCCCTGGGCCCGGCGAACGGTCTCGTCCACCTGCGCCAGATTCGCGGCCACCCGGATCACGCCGGGGCCACCGGGCAGGGCGACGTACATCAGCAGCCGCCCGACCGTCTCACTTCGCCGGGTCGCGACGCCGGGACTGCCCCCCAGAGCGAGACGCACCTCAGGCCGGCCCGCATGGTTCTCGATCGGCGGCAGCGGGCCCGGGGGGAAATCGCTGTCCGCACGGACCCGGCCGGTGCGGTCGATGAGGGTGAGGCGATGGCCGTTCTCGCGGGAGAGCCGGTGGACCGCCTCGTCCCAGGCGAGGGAGTCGGCCGGCAGCGCCTCGCGGATGAGCCGCGCCTCGCGCTCCAGGCTGCCCGCGATGTCGCCTTCGAGGTCACGCCGGAGCGACCGCTCCGCGCCCCAGAGCAGGATCAGGACGGTGAGGATGAGGATGAGGACCGTGCCGAGCACGAGCCGTCGGGCCACGCTCACCGCGCGCGCGCCCCTCGCTCGGTGCCGCGGAACCGATAGCCGAAGCCGCGCACGGTCTCGATCAGGCGGCCGGCGTCGCCCAGCTTCGTGCGCAGCCGCTGCACGTGCATGTCGACGGTGCGGGTCTGGATGTCGGGCTGCGCCTCCCAGACGGTCTCCAGCAGCTGGGGCCGGGTCTGCACCCGGCCCCGGCGCTCGACCAGCGTCAGCAGGAGCTTGTACTCGGTGGCAGTGAGGCTGAGCTCCTCGCCGCTCACGCTGGCGCGGTGCGCCGAGCGGTCGATCGAGATCGGGCCGGCGGTGAGCGTCGAGCCGGCGGTCACCGGCGGGGAGCCCAGCCGGCGGAGCAGGCCGCGCACCCGGAGCGAGAGCTCCTGGGGCGAGAACGGCTTGGTCAGATAGTCGTCGGCGCCGAGCGAGAGACCGCGGATCCGGTCGGTCTCCTCCCGCCGGGCGGTCAGCAGGATGACGCCGACGTCGCGGGTCTCCTCGCGCTGGCGGAGCTCGGCCAGGACGTCGTACCCGGACACACCCGGGAGCATGAGGTCGAGGATGACGATGTCCGGCCGCTCCTCGCGGGCGGCCTTGAGCGCCTCCGGCCCCGTGCTCGCGGTCGAGACCCGGAATCCCGCCTTGGCGAGGTGATAGGCGACGAGCGCGGTGATGTCGGGTTCGTCGTCGACGACGAGAATGCGATGCGTCATCCTGCCCTCTCGGCGCGGGTCATCGGCTGGTCGCCGGGCGGATCTCCACCCGGAGCTTGGTGTGCGAGCGGCTCCGCTCCGAGGCGCGGTCGCGCTCGGCGCGCATGTCGGGATCGTCGTGCACCACGGCATCGAGGATGGCGGAGAGCAGGCGCCCGTGGACCCCGGGATCGCGGCGGAGACGGTAGAGAACGAACTGCGCGATGGGCGTGTCCCGCACCACGTCGGCCCGGCGCAGCACCTGGAGGTGGCGGGAGACCGTGGGCTGCGGCAGATCGAGCACGGCCTGCAGGTCGGAGACGAAGAGCGGGGCCGCCGCCAGGCAGTTGAGGATCCGGAGCCGGGTCGGCTCGGCGACGGTGAGCAGCAGGCTGGAGGCGGAGGTGGCAGTATCCATATTCGCGCGAACGTATATACAGCCCGGCGAATATATGCAAGGGCGGATGGACGGCGTCATGACAGGCCGCCCCCCACCGCTCCATATTCCACTCCGATGCTCTCCCTCCTCGCCGCGCTCGTGGTCGCCGCCGCTCCGCTCCAGGATACGGCGCACGTCGTGCTCGTCGCCACCACCGATCTCCACGGCCACGCCACCGACTGGGACTACGTGGCGGATCGCCCGTTCCCAGGCGGGCTCGCGCGGGTGGCGACCGCGGTCGATTCGCTCCGCGCGCGCTATCCGGGCCAGGTGGTGCTGGTCGACGCCGGCGACGTGCTCCAGGGCGACCCCTTCGCCACCTACTTCGCGCGCGTGGCCCCGGTCGAGCCGCATCCGATCGTCGAGGCGATGAACCTGGCGGGCTACGACGTGGCGACGCCGGGCAACCACGACTTCGACTGGGGACTGCCGCTGCTGCGACGGGCCGTCGCCGATGCACGCTTCCCGTATGTCAGCGCCAACCTCTACGCCGCGGGTGGCGACTCGCTCCTCTATCCGCCGTACCGGGTGGTCCAGCGCCGCGGCGTGCGCATCGCGGTCACCGGCCTCACGACGCCCGGCACGATGGTCTGGGACCGCGACCAGCTCGGGGGCCGTGTCCGGGTCGCGCCGATCGGCGCGACGCTGGCGCCGGTGTTCGCCTCGATGCACCGGGACGCGGACGTGGTCGTGGCGCTGGCCCACTCGGGGCTCGGCGGCCGCGCGTTGTACGACACCACCGGCGTCGGGGACGAGGACGCCGCCGCCGTGTTGGCGGGTCTTCCATCCCGCCCCGACGTGGTGGTCGTGGGCCACTCGCACCGGGAGATCCGCGACTCGGTGATCGACGGTGTGCACTTCGTCCAGCCGGCGCCGTTCGGGGCGGGCGTGGCCGTGGTGCACCTGGACCTGGCGCGGGTCGACGGGGTGTGGCACGTGCGGCGCATCGCGGCGGAACGCCTCTCCACCCGGGAGACCGCGCCGTCGCCGCTGCTGACCCAGCGGCTGGGTCCGGCGCGCGACGCGGTGCGCGAGTGGGCGCGCACGGCGATCGGCTTCGCCGTGGCTTCGATGCGGGGCACCGCGGCGCGGGTGGGACCGGACCCCATCCTGGAGTTCGTGCAGGACGTGCAGCGGCGCCGCACCGGCGCGGACCTCTCGGCGGCCTCGATGTTCGACCTCCGGGCCGGCTTCGATGCCGACACCATCCGGGTGGCGCACGTGCTCGCGCTCTATCCCTTCGACAACATCCTGCGCGCCGTGCGCGTCAGCGGAGCCGAGCTCAAGGACTATCTCGAGTGGAGCGCGCGCTACTTCCAGGTCGACCCGGTCGGGCGGATCGCACTCAATGACTCGGTGCCCGGGTACAACTTCGACGTGATCTCGGGCGCCACGTACGCGATCGACCTCCGGCGGCCGGTCGGCGACCGGATCCAGGGACTGGCCGTGCGCGGACGGCTGGTCCAGCCGAGCGACAGTTATACGCTCGCCGTCAACAGCTACCGGCAGACCGGGGGCGGCGGCTACACGATGCTGCGGCACGCGCCGGTGGTCTACGACAAGGGCGAGCGGATCGACCAGCTGCTCATCGACGAGGTGCGGACGCGGAGCCCGCTCGACCCGGGGCAATACGAGCGCGGCGGCTGGCGCATCGTGCCCGAGGTCGCCGACCGCGCCGTCCACGCCCTCTTCGGCGTGCCGACGCGCCCGCCCCCGCGCGCCGCGCGCGACACCGTCCTCCTCCGCATCCTCGCCACCGGCGACCTGCACGGGGCGCTGCTGCCGGGCGCCGGCGCCCTCGCCGCGGCGTTCGACAGCCTGGGCGACGACTGCGCCTGCGCCCAGCTCCGCCTCGACGCCGGCGACGCCATGCAGGGCACGCCGGTCCAGAGCGACAGCCGCGGCCGCGCGGGCATGGCGCTGCTCGGGCGCCTCGGCTACGCCGCCGCGGCGCTCGGCGACCACGACTTCGACTGGTCGCCCGAGGTGCTGCGGCAGCGCCTGGAGGAGTCGTCCTATCCCTGGCTCGCGGCGAACGTGGTCGACAGCGCGACCGGGCAGCGGCCCGACTGGATCGCGCCGTACCGGATCCTGGACGTCGCCGGGATGACCGTCGCGGTGGTCGGCTACATTACGCCCGACACCAAGCGCCTGCTGCCGGCCGCGCGCACGCGCGGGCTCCGGTTCGGCGAGGGCGAGCTGGCGCTGCACGGGACCCTGGCCGAAGTGGCGGCCCGCCGGCCGGCGCTCACCATCCTGCTGGCGCACGCGGGCGGCGCCTGCGACGCCACGGCCTGCACCGGCGAGATCGTGCGGCTGGCGGACGAGCTGCGGGCCTCGGGCGTTCGCCTGATCATCGCGGGACACACCCACCAGGTGATCACCACCAGCGTGGCCGGCATTCCCATTCTCGAGACGGGGACCAGGGGACGAATGATCGGGGTGGCCGATCTGGTGAAGACACCGGCGGGTGGCTACGACATCAGGATCGGCGTGGTGCCGGTGGATTCCACGCGCACCGGCGGCGACGCCCGGTTCCGCGCCGAGCTCGACCGCTACGAGCGGCGGAGCGACTCGGTGCTGACCCGTCCGCTGGCGGAGCTCAAGCGGCCCCTCGTGCGAGACGGCGTGCAGTTCCCCCTGGGCGCACTGATCGCCGATGCGCGGCGGAACGCGCTCCGGACCGACCTGGGCCTCGTGCGCACCGAGTCGATCCGGGCGGATCTCGCGGCCGGCCCCGTGACCTACGCGCGACTGTCCGCGGTCGAGCCCGCGCGGAGCGACCTCGTGCGCCTGACCGTCACCGGCGCCCAGCTCTCCGCGCTGCTCGAGCGCGCGCTCGCCGGGTCGGGCGGACCGACCGTGCACCTGGCGGGCGCCCAGGTCCGCTACGACCCGCGGGCGGCGGCCGGCAAGCGGGTCCGCGGCCTGGTGCTCACCGGCGGCCGCAAGGTCAGGCCCGACGGCGAGTACACCCTCGCGACCGACGAGGAGACCGCCGGCGGGGCCGGCGGCCTGAGCCCGCTCGCGGGCGTGCTGTACGAGCGGGAAGGCCTGCTCGATGTCGAGGCGGTGGCCGCCTTCCTCCGCCGACTCCCCCAGCCGGTCGAGGCCTCGGCGCCCGCCGGCTTCGTCTCCACGCGACAGTGAGCCCGGACATGCGGGTGTTCGTGAACGCCGCGCCGGTGGACGTGCCTGCCGGCACCGACGTGCGGGGCGCGATCCGGGCGCACGACCCGACGCTCGAGGCGAGCGCCGCGGCCGGCGCCGCCCTCGTCACCGATGCCCGGGGCATCGCGCTCCCGCTCGATGGCGCGCTCGCCGCGGGCGCGATCCTCCGGGTGGTGGTGCGGGCGCGCCGGCCGGCGCAGGACTCCGATGCTGACGCGTGAGCTGCTGGCCCGCCTGCCGAAGGCGGAGCTGCACACCCACCTCGACAGCGCCCTGCGGCCGTCCACGATGGTCGAGCTCGCCCGGGCGGCCAAGTTCACCCTGCCGACGACCGATCCCGAGGCCCTGCGGCGGTTCATGGTGGTGAGTGACGCCGGCAGCCTCGAGGACTATCTCGCGCGGTTCGAGTACACCATTCCGCTGCTCCAGACGCCCGAGGGGATCGAGCGGGTGTCGTACGAGATGGTCGAGGACGCGGCGCGCGACGGACTCCGCTACCTCGAGGTGCGCTACTGTCCCAAGCTCAGCACCCGGGGCGGGCTCACCATGGAGGCGGCACTCGAGGCGGAGCTGCGAGGACTCGCGCGGGGCGAGCGGGACTTCGGGGTCATCACCCGGGTCATCAACTGCTCCCTCCGGCATTACACGCCCGAGGTCTCGCTTGCGATCGCCCGGCTCTCGGTGGCCTACCGCGACCGGGGGGTCGTGGCGTTCGACCTGGCGGGCGGCGAGGCCGGGCGCCCGCCCGCCGTGCACCAGGCGGCCTTCGACGTCGCCGCCGACGGCTGTCTCGGCATCACCATCCACGCGGGCGAGGCGGCGGGCGCCGCGTCGATCGCCGAGGCGGTCCACCGCTGTCACGCCGATCGCATCGGCCATGGCACCCGGCTGTACGAGGATCCGGTCCTGCGCGACTATCTTCGGGACCGCCGGCTGCCGATCGAGATCAACGTCACCAGCAACGTGCAGACCCGCGCCGTCGCCCGGGCGGCGGAGCACCCGGTGCGCGCCTATCTCGACGCCGGGCTGGTGGTCACGCTCTGCACCGACGGCTGGCTGATGACCGGAGTCAGCCTGACCGACGAGTACTGGATGGCGCACCGGGAGCTGGGGTTCACGCGGGCCGAGATCGACCGCTGCATCCTGGACGGCTTCGCCAGCGCATTCCTCCCGTGGCCCGAGCGGCAGGCGCTGCTGGGGCAAGTGACGGACGAGCTGGCGGCGCTGCGGTGAGGCCGGATGCCGCGGTGCGGCATCGTTCCGCGGTGGTTCCCGCGATCGTATCAGGATCCGCATTCTCCACGGAGTCTTCATGCTGACACGCGGTCGTCCCGGGGCCGGAGGTCTGCGCGGCGTACTCACTGGCGCCGCGGTCATCATGCTGGCGATCGGGTGCTCGTGGCTGATCCCGGGGTTCGCCTGGCGCGGGCTCGCCGCCATGGAGCGGCCGGCGGCGCTCGCGCAGGCGGACTCGATCGCGCGCGCCGATTCCACCCGACCCGCCGCCCAGGCGCCGCCCACGGTGCCCGGCGCGCAGATCCAACTCGACGGACCCGCCCCCGCTCGGGGCCCCGAATCGCCGTGGAGCCGGTTCTCCGGCATCCTGGGGTTGGTGCTCATCCTGGCGATCGGGGTGGCGCTCTCCCATAACCGGGGCGCGATCCGCTGGCGGGTGATCGCCTGGGGGCTCGGGCTCCAGGTGCTGTTCGCCATCTTCGTGCTCCGCATCCCCGCCGGCCAGGCGCTCTTCCGCTGGCTCGGCGGCCTCGTCACCGGGATCCTCGGCTACTCGTACATCGGCTCCCAGTTCGTCTTCGGCGAGCTCGGCAAGCCGAACTCGAGCCTGGGAATGATCTTCGCGTTCCAGCTCCTGCCCGCCATCATCTTCGTCAGCGCGCTGTTCGCGATCCTGTACTACCTCGGCATCATGCAGCTCGTGGTCCGCGCCTTCGCCATCGTGATGAGCCGGGTCATGGGCGCGAGCGGGGCGGAGAGCCTCAACGTGGCCGCCTCGATCTTCATGGGGCAGACGGAGGCGCCGCTCACCATCCGCCCGTTCCTGCCGCGGATGACGCGCTCCGAGCTCATGACGGTGATGACGTCGGGGATGGCCCACATCTCCGGCTCGATCATGGTGGCCTACATCGCGTTCGGGATCGAGGCGCGGCACCTGCTCACCGCCGTCATCATGACTGCGCCCGGCACGGTCATGATGGCGAAGCTGTTCGAGCCCGAGACCGAGGTGCCCGAGACCTACGGCACCGTCAAGATCGACATGCCCAGGCAGGACGTGAACCTGCTCGACGCGGCGGCGCGCGGCACGAGCGAGGGGCTGCAGCTCATGCTGAACGTGATCGCGATGCTGGTCTCGTTCGTGGCCCTGGTGGCGCTGCTCAACGGCGGCTTCGCGGCGGTTCACCGCTACGTGGAATGGTTCCCCTCCAACCTGCAGACCCCGCTCGGCTGGATCTTCCGCCCCATCGCCTGGGCGATGGGTGTGTCGTGGCACGACAGCGGCACGATCGGAAGCCTGCTGGGCACCCGCATGGTGCTGAACGAGTTCATCGCCTACGCGCAGCTCGGGCCGATGAAGGGGCAGCTCGACCCGCGGTCGTTCACGATCGCGTCGTTCGCGCTCGCGGGATTCGCCAACTTCAGCTCGATCGGCATCCAGCTCGGCGGCATCGGCGCGCTCGCGCCCGAGCGCAAGCGCGACCTCGCGCGGCTCGGCCTCCGCGCGATGCTGGCCGGCACGCTCGCGAACTTCCTCTCCGCCACGATCGCGGGGATCCTGCTGTGACCGCCGCGAAGGCCGCCGAGCCGGCCCCGGCGGCGACGGCGATGATCGACGAAGCGGCGGACGCCGTGCGCGCTCGCCTCGGCGCTCGGGCGCCGGCGGTCGCCATCGTGCTGGGCTCGGGCCTGGGCCAGTTCGCCGAGCGGCTGAGCGACGCGGTGCGGATTCCCTACGCGGACATCCCGCACTTCCCGGCGCCGACGGTGATCGGCCACAGCGGCGAGCTGGTGGCGGGCGCGCTCGAGGGCCGGCCGGTCCTGGTCCAGAGCGGGCGGTTCCACATGTACGAGGGCCATCCCGCGGCGCTCACGGCGCTGCCGGTGCGGGTCTTCGCGCGGCTCGGCGTCGGCACGGTGATCCTCACCAACGCTGCGGGCGGCATCCGCCGGGGGTTCGGCTCGGGCACGGTCATGCTGATCGCGGACCAGATCAACCTCAGCTTCCGGAACGCGCTGTTCGGGCCGTCCCTCCCGGGCGAGATCCGGTTTCCCGACATGTCGGATGCGTACGATCCCGGGCTCCGCGCCATCGCGCGCGAGGTGGCGCGCCGCCGGAAGATCGCGCTGGCGGAGGGCGTCTACGTCGGCCTGCTGGGGCCGAGCTACGAGACGCCGGCGGAAATCCGGATGCTGGAGCGGCTGGGCGCGGATGCGGTGGGGATGTCGACCGTGCTGGAAGTCGTCGCCGCCCGGGCGGCCGGGCTCCGCTGCCTCGGCTTCTCCGCGATCACCAACCCGGCGGCGGGCACCACTCTCAA
The DNA here is from genome assembly GCA_035703025.1 of Gemmatimonadales bacterium. Lineage (GTDB taxonomy): Bacteria > Gemmatimonadota > Gemmatimonadetes > Gemmatimonadales > GWC2-71-9 > CAVVWJ01. The sequence continues at coordinate 9,611 of DASSYY010000372.1, forward strand.
CAAGCTCAACCACCTGGAGGTGATGGAGGTCGCCTACCGGATCGCGGGCGAACTGGCCGCGCTCATCGAGGGGGTGGTGGCGGAGCTGTGACGGTGTGGTCGAGCGGCCCGTGCCCGCTGCCGAGGCCCGGCGCGCTGGCGATGGCGCGATGGACGAAGTCGAGGGCGTCCTCGACGGCGGTCTCGAGCGGCCGGCCGACGGCGAGCCCCGCGGTGACCGCCGCCGAGAGGGTGCAGCCGGTGCCGTGGGTGGACCTGGTGGCGATGCGGGGGTGGCTGAAGTGCCGGACGGCGCCGGGCGTCACCAGGACATCGGTGAGGGCCTCCAGCTCGCCGTTCAGGTGGCCGCCTTTCACGAGCGCGGCCGCGGCGCCGAAGCTGAGGAGGGTCTCGCCCGCGCGTTCCATGGTCGCGATGTCGTGCACCGCGCGCCCGGTGAGCACGGCGGCCTCGTCGAGATTGGGCGTCACCAGCGCAGCCAGCGGCAGGAGGCTCTCCCGGATCACGTCCTCGGCCTCGGCCGTGAGCAGGCGGTGGCCGGAGCTGGACACCATCACCGGATCCACCACCAGCGGCTGCCAGCCGTTCTCGCGGATGGCCTTGGCGACCAGCCGGACCAGCGACGCCTCCGCCAGCATGCCGGTCTTGAGCGCGGCGGGCGGCAGGTCCTCCGCCAGCGCGGTAAGCTGCGCCGCCACCATGGCCTCCGGCACCGCCTCGACGGCGCGGACGCCGCGGGTGTTCTGGGCGGTGAGGGCGACGATGACCGAGGTCCCGAACACCCCGAACTGCTGGAAGGTCTTGAGGTCGGCCTGGATGCCGGCGCCGCCGCCCGAATCCGAGCCGGCGATCGTAAGGGCGATCTTCATCCTGTGAGCACCTCCAAGGACGGCACGCTGCTGACCACGATTCGCGACCTGGCCCGCCGCCGGGGGCGCGAGCGCCGCGGCCTGGCCCTCGCCGAAGGCGTGCGCCTCGTGGAGGAGGCCCTCGCGGCGGGGACGCCGGTGCGCGGCGCCGCCGTGTCGCCGGCGTTGGAAGCTACTCCTCGCGGGCAGGCGCTCAAGCGCGCGCTGGCGGAACGCGGGGTGCGGCTGGTCGAGCTGCCGCCCGGCGAGCTCGACGCCCTGGCCGATACCGAGCACCCGCAGGGCGTGGTCGCCGTGGTCGAGCCGCGCGTCTGGACGCTGGCCGACGTGCCCACGGCGCCCGGCGCGGTGGTCCTGGTGCTCGACGCGGTGCAGGACCCGGGCAACGTGGGCACCATGCTCCGTACCGCGCTGGGCCTCGGTGCTGCCGGTGTGGTGGCGCTCAAAGGCACGGCCGAGCTCGCCAATCCGAAGGTGCTGCGCGGCAGCATGGGGGCGTCGTTCCGGCTGCCGGCCGTCGCGGCCGACGGCGGCGCGCTCCTTGCCTGGGCGAGCGAGCGCGGGGTCGAGCTCTGGGTCGCCGCGGCCGACGGCGAGCCCGTGAGCGTCCGGGGCGGGCACTCATCCCGGCCGCCGCTGGCGCTGGTGGTCGGCAACGAAGGCGCGGGGG
>DASSYY010000389.1:0-4214 GCA_035703025.1 Gemmatimonadales bacterium
CTTCGCGCGGCGCTCCCCGCGCGTCAGACTCCGTAGCGCTCGCCCAGCACCTGCAGGTGGTGCCGCTCGTGGCCGGCGATGATCCACGCGAGCGCGCGAGCGGTCACCGGCGCGCCGTTGGCGGTACCGCGCCGGCTCCACGCCTCGGCGGGAAGGAGGCGGAACAGGGACAGGGTGGCGCGCCGCACGTCGCTCCAGGCCTCCGCGAGCACGGCGATCGGATGCGCCTCGGCGTTGGAGAGGGGCGCGTATGCGTCCTCGTCGAACCCCGGCAGGGGCGTCGCGTCCCCGCGGGCGACGCGAAGGGCACGGTAGGCCATGATCCGTTCGGCATCGCTCAGGTGGACCAGCAGCTCCCGCACGCTCCACTTGCCGGGGGCGTAGCGGTAGCCGGCACGATCGGCCGGAACCGCCGCGAAGCGGGCCGCGGTCGAGGCCTGCTGCCGGGCCAGGACATCGAGGATGTCGGCGTCGGCGGGCAGCCGGGCGATGTAGCCGGCGTAGAACGGGCCGTATTCGTCGGCGCCCGGGAGTGGGACCAGGGGCATCAGGACCTCCCACGTAGGCATTGGAGGGCGAAGGGATTGCCAAAAGCGGTCGACTGTTTTACCATTGTGGCGCGAATTGGCGCGTTGAGGATCCGCGCGGCCATAGTCCAGATTCGACAGGGGGCTGGCGGAAACTCGCGCTGGCTCCCTTTTTTGTGGCTGCTCTCGGGGATCGCATCCCGTAGGATGCACCAGGGCAGCTGCCCCGCGTGAGGGCTCATTTCACGCACATCGCGTAGTCGGTAGGTGCGGCATGGCCGAACTCCGATTACAACACACGCAAGGAGTAGGAACAATGCGCACCACCGGCACGGTCAAGTGGTTCAACGACGCCAAGGGCTTCGGCTTCATCACGCCCGAAGGCGGACAGAAGGACTGCTTCGTCCATCACTCGGCGATTCAGGGTCAGGGTTTCAAGAGCCTGGTCGAGGGTGAGCGGGTCGAATTCGACGTCGTCCAGGGCCAGAAGGGCCCGGCGGCGGAGAACGTCGTCAAGCTCGGGCGCTAAGACCGCGCACCGCGGCCGACACCGCGGAACAGACGGCCGGTTCGAGTTCGCTCGAACCGGCCGTTCGTCATTCAGTCCCAGCGGACCTCGGCCCCGACCCGGATCACGCCGTCGTCCAGCACCTCCGCGAAGGCTCCCCCGCCCCAGTCCGCCTGCATCGCCACCCGAAGACCGTCCAGCGCCTCGTCCATCCGCTCGCACGGACGGGTCTCGCCGGCGATGCGGAGGCGGCAGTCTCCGATCCGCAGCACCCGGTCCCGAGTGCCCAGCAGGCTGCAGCCGCTCACCATCAGGTTGGCCCGGCGGGCGCTCGGCGGCACGCGGCCGCCCAGCTGGGCCATGAGCCTCTCCCACACCTCGCGCTCGATGAGCGTCACCTGCCGCCGGCGGCCTTGATCGGCATTGTCGACCAGGCCGCGACCAGCCACGAGCGTCGCCTCGTCGACCGCGTCCATCGGCCCCCGGTGGGCGCGCTTGATCCAGATCGCCTCGAGCCGGCCCGCCTCGGGCGCGCTCACGGAGTCGCCGGCTTCAGCATGTTCCGCCGGCGATACGGCCCGCAGGGCGGATCACCGGGACGGCGCTCGCCGTGCAGCGCGGGCTGCCACGCGTCGACGGCCGCGGTATCCGCGGCCGTGCGGGCGGCGTCGTAGCGGGCGCGGCACTGCCTCAGCACGTCGGCGAGCTCGACCCGCATGGTCTGGACCCGGCGCGAGCGTGCGACGACCGCAGGCAGGACGGCCACCACCACCGCCACGAGGAGCAGGAGCGCGATCAGCGCCCGCGAGTCGGGGCCCGTCTTCGCCGGCGGAGGGATCACTCTGCCGGGTCCCGGTGCACCGTGTCGGGCGAGAACGCGGGCAGGCAGACCGCCACGTACTCGGCGCCTCCCGGCGCCGGGCTGGCGTAGCGGACCCATTCGCCGGGCCGGGTGACGACCGCCTGTCCCGCCGACACGTCCAGGGAACCACCCTCGTGCTCGACCCGGAGCGTGCCGCGCAGCACCAGCGTGATCTCCTGGAACTCGGGTCGCTGCCCCGGCTCCAGCCACCCCTCCGGGGACACCATGCGGGCCACGCTCACCTCGGCCTGACGGGTGGTGACCCGCCCGGCGTACTCCTCGATCCGCTTGGGCTTGTTGCCGGCGGCATGAATGATCGTGGGCGCGGGAATGAGGGTCGGCATCGGCGGCCTCCGTAAGGGACGATAGGGCGGCAAAGGCCGAAAGTTAGGTGGATCGGCGAGGTCTGCCCACGCGGAGGCTGAGGGGCCATCGCACCCGGCGGCGACGGTCGGCCGGTCCCCAGAGCGGGGCGATCTCCTCGGCGAAGCCGACGACCGGGTCGAAGCCGCGAGCCTTGACGAACGCGGCGGTCGCGGACCAGGTGCGGATATAGGCCAGCAGCTCCCCCAGCAGCCATTCGTGGGCCATCTCGAACGTGGGCGGCGGGAGCTCGTCGAACGGAAAGGGCACCGACCGGTAGCCGGTCTCTACCAGCTTCCGCTCAGGCGCCCAGTAGGGACCTACCACCGAGCCGTAGAAGCGCTGCAGCCGCCGGTCGATCTCCTCGTCGTCCAGCCGCTGCACGCCGTAGCACCACACGGCGATCAGCCCGCCCGGCACCAGCACCCGGGTGGCCTCGCCGTAGAATGGCGGGAGATCGATCCAGTGGAGCGCCTGGGCGACCGTCACGAGATCGACGGACGCGTCGGGCAGGCCGCTGTCGTGCGCCAGCGCCACGTGGTAGGTGACGCCGGGATGCCGCGCCGCCTGCCCGATCTGCGCCGCGCTGGCGTCGGTGGCCGTCACCCGCGCGAAGCGCGCGGCGAGCGCGATTGTGGCCTGGCCGTTCCCGGCCGCGCAGTCCCAGGCCTGCCGCCGCGCGGGTGCCAGACTCGCCAGATGATCGAACAGCGCCGGGGGATAGGTCGGGCGCGCGGCGGCGTAGGCTTCCGCGAGGGAGGAGAAGTGGTCGGCAAATTCGGCGGGCATGAACCGGGACCGCTATCGGCGGACGAGCACCACGCCGACCACGATGAGCGCCGCGCCGGCCAGGCGCATGGGCGAAACGGCGTGCTCCGCGAAGCCGACCCAGCCATAGTGGTCGACGATGAGGGAGGCTGCCATCTGCCCGGCGACCAGCGCCGCGATCAGCGTGGCGGCGCCGAGCCTCGGGGCGAGCACGACGGTCACCGCAATGTACGCAGCGCCTAACAGGCCACCGGACCAGTGCCACCAGTCGCTCCGCTCCCAGACCGTTCCCACCGGTACCGGCACGCGCAGCGCCGCCACCACCGCGGCGAGCCCCAGGGTCCCGACGACGAACGAGACCAGCGCCGCCGCGAGCGGCTGGCCGAGCAGCCCGCGCAGCTGGACGTTCACGCCAGTCTGGACCGGGAGCATCGCGCCCGCGAGCACCGCGACCAGGAGGAAGAGCATCATGCCGGCTCCGGGATGGGAGGATCTCACGTCTGCTTGTCCGAACCGTTCTCCCGCTCGATGCGCTCGATCAGGTCGGCGACATCCTCGGCGGAGAGTCCCACGTCCTGCAGCATCGCCTCGGTGCTCGGCCGGCTGAAGTCCTCGCGCCGGGCCTCGAAGACCAGCTCGAAGGCCTGTGGGGCATCGAGGGCCTGCTGCTGGCGCAGGACCCAGCCGCTCTCATCCACGAACAGGTGCATGGCGTGCTCGAGCGACTCGAACGGCGTCTCGCTCCAGCGGCGGAGCGACGGGTGCCAGAACCGCGCGACCAGCACGGCGCCGGGCGGCGCCTGGTCCTTCGCGGTGACCGGTCGCGTCACCACCACCACCAGGTGGACCCGCCCGGGCCGCACGGGATGCATCGGCGAGGGCGCGGTCTCGGGCTGCAGCTCGAGCACCACCTCGGGTGTCTCGAACGGCGGAGGCTCGCCGGGGCGCGGCGTGCGCTCGTCCTCCGGCCGGCGCCCGCGCTGCTCGCTCACGGGGCCACCAGGTCCACGGCCCTGCGCGTCAGCGTGGCCCAGCCCGCCGCGGAGGCCTCGGCCCGGGCGTCGTTGGTGGTGTTGAGCACCCCGACGACAGCGGTGGTCGAGACCGGATCGAGGTACACGAACGAGCGGAAGCCCGACTGCTCCCCGGTGTGCCCGACGATCGTGCGCGCGCCGCGGCGGTAGAG
>DASSYY010000041.1:0-8256 GCA_035703025.1 Gemmatimonadales bacterium
CGAAGTCCTCCTGGGGGTGGCGCGCCGCGTAGGCGGAGACGTGGTCCCGCGGTGCGATGGCGACGCGGCGGCGCTGGAAGTAGACCCAGGTGTTGTCCATGCCGCGGTAGGCCTTGTCGACCTCGCCGAACGCGCGGCGGAAGCGCCGGGAGCGGGTCCACTCCCAGTGGTGATAGAGGAAGCTGTGCCCGAGCTCGTGAGTGATGAGACCGACGAGCATGGTCCAGGAGATCTCGTCCTGGCGCCGCTTGCCGACGACGTAGCGCTGCTCGATCTCGACCGCCTTGGGCCAGCGCGGGTCGACGCCCGAGATGCCGGGGCGGAGGAGCACCCGGTAGCCCCAGTCGCGGATGCGGCTCACGAGCAGGAGGCGGCGAACCCGGGTGAGCGCGCGGGGGATGAGGTCGCGGCCCGTCGCGTCCTGCCCGCACCAGGGGCAGATGTTCATCCAATCGTCGACGCCGCGGTTGCAGTGGGGGCACTCGCCCTCGAAGTGATCCTCCTCGTTCCAGCTCTGCGTCCGGCCGCACCAGGGGCAGAACGGCATCGGATACTGTACGCCGCCGCCACACCCCCAGTCGCAGCGCGCGTCCATCCGGAAGCCGCGCGGTGCCTTGAGCGGCTTCTCGCTGGAGTAGCCGAGCTCGAAGATGTCGACGCCGCACCAGGGGCAGAAGGACGACTTGTCGCTCACCATCCAGCCGCAGTTGTAGCACTCGGCGCCGGTGACGTTGTCGACGTCCTTCCACTGCTGCGCCCGGCCGCAGTTGGGGCAGTACGGCCAGAACTTCTTGAGCTCGTGGCCGCAGACGCAGTGATGCTCGGGGTGCGGCGCGCTCGCGCGCCGGCGCCTACGCGTGGCCATGCCGTCCCATCGCCTCGTCGACCAGCCGCTGGATGAACTCGTAGTAATCCATCCCCGCCTTCTCCGCCGCGTTCGCCATGTCGTGGCCGTAGCTGATGAATGGGTTGGCGTTGGCCTCCAGGAACCAGACCTCGCCGTCGGGCGCCAGCCGCACGTCGAGCCGGGCGTAGTCGCGGAGCCAGAGCGCGCGAAATGCGGTGCGGCAGATCTCCGCGATGCGCTCCCGGGCCGCCTGCGCGATCGGCCGCGCGAACACGTTCCGGATGCCTTTCCGGGCCCGGTAGTCCTCGTCCCACTTGGCGTACTGGGTGGCGATCCGCTCCTCGGGCCGCGTGCGCCGCTTGTCGAAGACCATCTCGGTGATGGGAAGGACGTCGAGATCGTCGCCGTTGCCGATGAGGCTCACGTAGAGCTCGCGGCCGTCGACGAACTCCTCGGCGATGGCCGGCTGGTCGAAGCGCTCGTGGATCATGAGGGCCCGGTCGGCCAAGGCGGCCTGGTCCTGCACCACCGACGCCTGCGCGATCCCGGCCGACGCGTCGCTCTGCAGCGGCTTCACGATGAGCGGAAACCGCAGCGCCGAGGGGACCGTGATGGCCTCGCCCGGGCGGTAGGTGACGAAGCCCGGGACCCGGATGCCGTGGTAGGCCAGGACCTTCTTGCTCATCGCCTTGTTGCGGGAGACGAGAAGGGCCAGCGGCGGGGCTCCGGTGTAGTGCCACCCCTCGGCCTCGAGGATGCCGGGGACCATGTATTCGAGCCCCGCGTTTCCGTGGAACGCCTCGACCGCGTTGAACACCAGATCGGGCCGGATCTTGTCGAGGCAGCGGACCAGGTAGTGCAGGTCGTTGCGCACACCGACCAGGATCACTTCGTGGCCGCGCACCCGCAGCGCGTCGGCGATCTGGTACTCCATCTCCGGCTCATCGTGTTTCCACGCCGCGACCTCCGTCGCCATCTGGCGCTCGTGGTCCGGGTGCTCCCACCCGTCGTACAGGGTGTCGAATGTCACCACAACGCGCATCGCGGATGGTCCGGGCTGAGGCGACTGGAATAGTGGCGGCGTCGGGGGGTCGACGGGAGGGGCGCAGGCGCGGCGGGATGTGGCGCCGACACCCCTGGTGGCTGGGGCAGGGGGACTGCATTATGCTAGCTCTCTTCACCCCGTATCGCACGACCCCGCAGGCGCTGGAGGTGGGAATGGAGTTCACCCCCCGGGAGGCCCGACTCAAGCCCGAGTTCGCCGATCTCTATCCGCCGCTGGTAGCCGGGCTGTGGGAGACGGCGGCTGAGATGGGGGCCAAGGTGCTGCTCTGGCAGGTCCAGCAGCAGGGCACCGATGCGCTCAACAGCCGGATCCTGGACGAGCGGCACTTCGAGTTCCGGGGCGGGTGGTACCGGGGCGGAGAGACCGAGCTGCGGACCCGGGCGAGCGATCCGGCGTTCAACGGGCCGATCTGAGGGGTTGGGGCTCGGGGGCTCGGGCGAGGGGAAGGGGGCATGATCCGGGTCATGCCCCCTTCGCTGCGCTCAGGGTGACGGGCTCTCGCTATCTTCGCGGCCCGCCCGCCCGCCCGCCCGCCCGCCCGCCCGCCCGCCCGCCCTCACTCCGGCCGATACTCCGCCACCGCCTGAATCTGCGCGAAGTCGGGATTCGGTCCGCCGTTCGCCCCGCCGCCCGTGATGCGCACGAAGCCCGTCCCGGCCGGCCCGCCGTACCGCTTGACCCACGCCGCCGCCAGTCCGCGCTCATCGAGGCCCAGGGTCTCGGTGACCGCCGAGGTGTCCACTGCCCAGTTCGCATCCCACCACCCCGAAACGCCCCAGCGCCGGCCCGCCTGCGTCGCCATGACCCCATAGGTGTCGAAGTTGCTGCTCGTATGGTCGACGCCCAGCAGCCGCGCCCCGGCCGAGCGGTTGACCTGGATGTACTCGACGTCCCCGGTGCGGACGTCCTTGGGCCAGACCAGCGGGGGCGTGCCCAGCCAAACCGCCTTGCCGCCGGCATCGAGGTAGCGCCGGAAGAGCACCGTGTCGGAGGCGATCGAGGCCACGCTCGCGGGCAGGTGGTCCATCGCAAACACCACGACGCTCGGCGCGCGGTCACGCAGGCGGTCAGTCAGGAAGGCGGCGAGCGCCGGGGCGTCGAGCACCTCGTAGCCGCGGTCCGCCAGGTAGCCGCGGATCTCCGCGTGCCCGGCGATGCGGTTGGCCCGGGCGTAGGCGCTGTCCCAGAAGACCGTCCGCCGGAGCCCCACGGGCCCCCCGCGGATCGCGTAGATCGCGCCATCGTCGTTGCCGACGTAGAGCAGCCCACCCGCGAGGACCGGCGAGGAGTAGATCCGCCGCCCGGAGCGGTAGCGCCAGCGCTCCGCACCCGTCGCCCGGTCGAGCGCGTAGAGCGTGCCGGTGGCGTCGCCGACGTAGACGAAGTCGCCCGCCACCGCGGGGGACGACCAGACCAGCCGCTCGGTCGGGACCCGCCAGCGCTCCTTCCCGGACCGCGCGTCCACCGCTTGGACGAAGCGGTTGTCGGAGCTGCCGGCGAAGACGAGGCCGCCGGCCACCGCCGGCGACGAGTTCACCCACGACATCTCGTGGTCGGTGGTCCAGAGTCCGCGGCCGGTCGCGGCGTCCACCGCGTACAGATGCCCGTCGCGCGAGCCCACGAAGACCGTCCCGTCCGCGACGGCGGGCGACGACTGGATGGTGCGCCGGTCGAAGCCGAACTTGGCCGACTCGAGCGAATGCCCCTCAGTATCGAACCGCCACACGAGGCGGCCGCTCGCGAGCTCGAGCGCATACAGGGTGCCGTCCATGCTGCCCACGTAGACCCGCCCCCCCGCCACCGCCGGCGACGAGCGCACGCGGCCCCCGGTTCGGAACCGCCACCGGACCGCACCCCCGGCCGCATCCACGGCCCAGACCTGCCCGTCGCTCCCGCCGAGGACCGCGAGCCCGCCGGCCACGGCGGGCGACGAGGTGTAGAGGTCGCCGCTCTCGAAGCCCCAGGCCAGCGGCGCGTCGGGGCCGGTCTCCACCCGCCAGCGCTGCGCGCCCGTGGCCGCGTCGATCGCGAAGTACGCGCCGCTGCGGCTGCCGACGTACACCAGGCCGCCCGCCACCGCCGGCGACGAGGTGACCGCGCGCCCGGCGGCGAAGCGCCACCGCTCCGCGCCGGTCCGCGCGTCGAGCGCATACAGGTGGCCGTCGCCGCTGCCGACGTAGACGGTGCCGTTCGCCACCACGGGCGTGGACTGCACCGGGCCGCCGGTCTGCACCCGCCATTGCACGCCGCCGAAGTGCGCCAGCGGTGCGGCGCGATAGACGCCGGTGTGGGCGAGGTCGCCCCGGAACAGGGCCGGCCCGGGCGCGGGGGCGGAGCGCGCAAGGACGGCGGCGCCGGTGAGTACCGCGAGGACCAGGCCCCCGGTGAGTAGCGGGCGAACGCGCATGCAACCTCGGGAGAGTGACGAATGTCAGGGTGGAGGAGTCTCTCCACTGGACGGGCACAGGGTCCCGACGGTTTCGAAGCGAAACCGGCCGCGAGGGCGGTGCGTCCGGCCAGAGAAGGCACGTCACCTTCACGCACTCCACCACTCTCGTGTCCATGCTCGCACCGCGGTCGTATGCCGGACTTGCCGCCATGTTGCTCGCTGCGTCGCTGGTTGGGTGCGCCGGCGACGCGGGGCCGCGCGTGCCGGCCGCCGTGCGGGTGACCGATGGCGACGGACAGATCGCCCGGGTCGGGACGCTGCTGCCCGCACCGATCGTCGTGACGGTGCTCAACGCGGATGGGCAGCCCGCCGAGGGCGTGCGCGTCGAGTGGCGTACCGATGACGGACGGGTGCTGCCGGTCGACGGCGCGACCGACGCACTGGGTCAGGCCCGCGCGCGCTGGGAGCTGGGCCAGGTCCAGGGGGCGCGCACCGCGGAAGCCACCCTGCCGGGCGTGGAGCCGGCCGTGTTCACCGCGATCGCCGAGAGTCCCGAGGCCTTGCCGTTCGACGACTTGACGCCACTCGCGTTCGCGACGTACGACGGCTCCGGCCAGGTGGTGCATCCCGACTACGCGGCCACCCCGGCCGGCGCGTTCGGCCTGCCGCTCCATCTGGCGATCACGCCCTATCCGTACGGGAACGCCACCTTCGAGAATCCGTCGCTCTTCGAGTCGCGGCGCCGCGATCTCTGGGCCTTGCCACCGGGCGGACCCAATCCGGTGGTCTTGCCGCCCGCCGGCTACTTGTCCGACCCCGACCTGGTCTACGTCGCGGACCTGAACGAGCTCTGGCTCTATTACCGGCAGGTGACCTCGGACAACATCGTCCAGCTGGTCCGGACGCCCGACGCGGTCACCTGGTCGGCTCCAGTGGAGGTGCTGCGGGCACGGAGCCACCAGATCGTGTCCCCCAGCATCGTGCGGCGCGCGATCGGGGATTGGTGGATGTTCGCGGTCAACTCCGGGCCGAGCGGTTGCGGCGCCGCCTCGACGGCCGTCGAGGTGCGCCGCTCGCAGGACGGGATCCACTGGGGCGACGCGACAGTCGCGCAGCTGGCCCAGCCGGATCTCTGGCCCTGGCACATCGACGTTCAGTGGGTTCCGCGCCTCAACCGGTTCTGGGCGCTCTACAACGTCAAGACGGCCGGGGGATGCACCACGCCCGCCGTGTACCTGGCCGAGAGCACGGACGGTCTCAACTGGCAGGTAGTCCCGCAACCCGTGCTGGTGAAGGGGGCCATTCCCGAGCTGCAGGACATCGTCTACCGCAGCACGTTCGAGTACGACGAGCTGACGGACGCCGTCACCTTCTGGTTCTCGGGGGCGCGCTGGGAGGCCGGCCGGTACCGGTGGGCGGCGGCGGTGGAGCGGCGCCACCGGTCCGCCCTGGTCGAGGGCTTCGAGGCCACGATCGATCCCGGGCAGCTTCCGCCCGCGCCCGCCCCGCTCGACGAGTGGCCGTAGTAGATTCTTCCTGCATGACAACCCTTCCCGAGCGCTTCGCGGCCGACCCCCGCGCGGCTTCCGGCTTGCCGGATGCCGCCCTCATCGAGCGCGAGAGCCGGCTGGTCGGCGATCTCATGACCGAGCTCGGCCGGGTCATCGTGGGCCAGCGCGCCATGCTCGAGCGGCTGCTGATCGGGCTGCTCGCCGATGGTCACGTGCTGCTCGAGGGCGTGCCGGGGCTGGCCAAGACGCTCTCCATCCGCACGCTGGCCGGCACGATCGCGGCCCAGTTCCACCGGATCCAGTTCACCCCCGACCTGCTCCCGGCCGACCTGATCGGCACGATGATCTACAACCAGCGCAGCGGCGACTTCACGGTCCAGAAGGGGCCGATCTTCACCAATCTGCTGCTGGCGGACGAGATCAACCGCGCCCCCGCCAAGGTGCAGAGCGCGCTGCTGGAGGCGATGCAGGAGAAACAGGTGACGATCGGGGGCCAGACCTTCGCGCTGCCGGAGCTCTTTCTGGTCCTCGCGACTCAGAATCCGATCGAGCACGAGGGGACCTATCCGCTGCCCGAAGCACAGGTCGACCGCTTCATGTTCAAGCTGGTCGTCACCTATCCCGACCGGCGGGAAGAGCGCGAGGTGCTGGACCGGATGACCGGCATCGAGGACCCGGTGGCGACCAGGGTGTTCGACCCGGAGCGGGTCATCGCGGCCCGGCGGCTGGTGCAGGCGGTCTACACCGACGAGCGGATCAAGGAGTACGTGCTGGATCTGGTGGGCGCCACGCGGCGGCCGCAGGACGCGGGGCTGCCGGACCTGGCCCCGCTGATCGAGTTCGGCGCGTCGCCCCGGGCTGCGATCTTCCTGCTGCGCGCGGCCAAGGCCCACGCGCTCATCCGGGGGCGCGCGTACGTCACGCCGGACGACATCAAGGCGCTGGGCCTCGACGTGCTCCGGCACCGCGTGATCCTCACGTACCGTGCCGATGCGGAGGGCGTGGGTCCCGACGCGCTGCTCGGGCGGATCTTCGAGGCGGTGCCGGTGCCATGACGCCCGAGGAGGTCTCGCGCGAGGTCCGGCGGATCGAGATCACCACCCGCCACCTCGTGCGCGACATCGTCGCCGGGGAGTACTCGAGCGCGTTCCGCGGGCGGGGCGTCGAGTTCGCCGAAGTGCGGGAGTATCAGCCGGGCGACGACATCCGCACGATCGACTGGAACGTCACGGCCCGTCTGGGCGCCGCCTACGTGAAGCGCTACCTCGAGGAGCGCGAGCTGTCGGTGCTCTTCATCGTCGACATGAGCGCCTCCGGCGGCTTCGGCACCCGACTCCGCACCAAGGGCCAGCTCGGCGCCGAGGTCGCGGCCGTACTGGCGCTGGCCGCGGCGCGCAACAACGACCGGATCGGCGGGCTGTTCTTCACCGACCGGGTCGAGTATCACCTGGGCCCCGCCAAGGGCCGCCGCCATGTACTCCGCTTCATCAGCGATCTGCTCGCGTTCGCGCCTGCCGGCACCGGCACCGACCTCGGCGCCGCGCTGGCGGAGCTCGAGCCGACGCTGCGCCGGCGCGCCATCATCTTCGTGCTGTCCGACTTCATGGCGACGGGATACGAGTCGGTGCTCGGCCGGATCGCGCGGCGGCACGACGTGGTGGGCTTGCACCTGATTGACCCGCGAGAGCGGGAACTGCCCGCAGCGGGGCTCGTGACGCTGTGGGATCCGGAGACCGGGGCGTGGCGGCGGGTGGACACGGGAGACGCGGAGCTGCGCGCCCACTTCGCGCGCCGGACGGAGGAGTTCGACCGCGGGCTCGACCGGTTGATGCGGGAGCGGGGGGCGGATCTGCTGCGACTGGAGACGGGGCGGCCATATGCGGAGCCGCTGCTGTCGTTCTTCCGGAGACGGGAGCGGATGCTGTGGCGGTAGGTGGACGAATCCGGGGCCGGATCACGGCGATCCTTGGCACGCTCGCCCTGCTCGTGCCGGCCGTCCCGCGCCTGCTGGCCGCGCAGCTCCACGGCCAGCACTGGACGGTCACGCCCGAAACCGACTCGGCTACCGTGGGCGACACCGTCACCATCGCCTTCCGGGTCCGATTGGACGAGCGCGACCTCCTGTTCGACACCGTTCCCAAGCCCGCCCGCACACTGCCCGACTGGATCCGGGTCTTGCAGGTCGAAAAGCTGCAACGCCAGCCGGACCGGATCTTCGTCGGCAAGGCGCGGGTCGCGTTCTACCGCCCGGGGCGGCAGGCGGTGCCGATCTTCGAGCTGCCGTTCATGCGCTCGGTGAAGGGTCTGTCGCGCGGCACGCTGCCGAGCGAGGGCGCGAGCGTCGAAGTCGTGCCCGTGCTCGGCCCCGGCTCGTCGGCCACCCTGCGGGACATCAAGGAGCCGGCGCGCGGTTCGGGTCCCGACCCGCTGGAGCTGGCCCTGG
>DASSYY010000051.1:0-2591 GCA_035703025.1 Gemmatimonadales bacterium
AACCGGCCGGGTACCCAGTGGGTACCAGAGGCGTCGAGGTTTGCCGATCGCTACGGCTGGCACGGCTACTCGATTCGTTACGTGTGCAGCGGCTTTGTCGGTCTGGCAAGGACCGCCCGCGGTGGCGGGACCGCCATGGTAAGGAAGGGGTCGCCGGTTCGAGTCCGGCAGAGGGCTTCAGGAACCGCGCTGCAGCACGGTTTTCTTGTTCTTGGAGTGCATCGCGTGACCACTTCCTCGACGGCGCAGGGGTCGCCGGTCCAGGAGAGGGTGGTCGATTCGTCCGGCGAGCGCGGGATCGCGGGTCGCGCTGCGGCCGTCTTTGACACGAGCAGACGACGTCATGGGCCGGTCTGGGTACTCAGTGGGTACAGCTCGGACTGGTCGGCGGCCCGCGTCGCGGGCTGCCGGTGGTCCATGATCTGGATGCCAGATTGGGGGCCGAGATCGGAGAACCGCGTGTGTTACTGCAGCAACCGCAGGCGCGATAGGCCCGCCTGCAGGGAGGTGTCCGCGACCGGCGTCGCCGCCGGGACCAGCTCCTCGAGTGACATCAGGCCGGCTAGCGGCGCGACGTCGCGCACCCGCAGGCCCTGAGGTCCACGGTCTCGGAGCGCAGGCTCAGCGGCGAGAGGTCGCTACGTGACCACAGCTGCTCGCGGCCGAAGTCGGCGGTCCGTGGCGGCTCGCCGCGCCAGCGCCCGGGTGGTTTCGTCGCTCCAAAGTAGGATCGCCCCCCGCGGCCCGAGCGTCAGCGCCTCGAGCGCTCCGGCCGCCACGGTCTGCGCCGCATCAAGGACGGAGCCGTTCGTTCTGGTGGGCCTGACGATCGGATGGCCGGCGTCGGCTCCGGTCCGGGCCACGAGCGCCTGCCCAGGCCGGTCCGGACTGTCGCTTCGATGCGCGGCGTGGACGGGCGATATTCGGAACGTCCGCACGAACTTCCCGCGACTCGTGTCGACCTCGATGAGCCGCGCAGTGATGAAGTGGCGGGTGGCCCTCATCCGACGGACTGGGGCTGGCTGACGGGACTCGCGCCGCTGCGCTGCGAGGATGCCCCAGCGACGGTGTTCGGCGAGCCCTCGTGGCGTCCTTGAGTACTGTCGGCCAAACCTGGACCAATCGCCAAAGGGGCGGGTCCGTGACGACGGGGGTGGTGATGAGCGGCTACAAGTGCTGAGCGACGAGACAGGCCGTCGGTGGCACCCGCATGGCCTGCCCGGATACGCTCAAGAAATCGATCGGGACGCCGAGACACCGAGGGTTATAGAGGGCTCCACGTCGGAGGTCCGCGGCTGGTCGGCACGCCAGCGCTTCGGCGTGGCGATCCACGCTGCCCTGGTGGCGCTGCTCGTGCCGCTGTACGTGATGATCGCTCCGGTGGCGAACTGGCGCGAGCCGCTGGTGCTCGCGATGCTCGCTGCGATGGCGGTCGTCGTGGATCGCCACGACGTGCCGCTGCCGGCGGGCATCCGTTTCGACGCGCTTATGGCCGTGGCCTTGATCGCGGTCGCGGTCGCCGGGCCGCTTCCGGCGTTCGCGGTCGTGCTCGTGCCAATGGTCTTCAACGCGGCGACCGGCCACGAGCGGCTGCTGCGCGCCGGCAACCTCGCCAACCTGGCGGCCTACGGCTGGTACACGCTGGCCGGCGGGCTGATTCTTCAGGCGACCGCGCCCGATCCGACCGCGCCCGCGGCGATCGGCTGGCTCATTCTCGCCGGCTTGGTGCAGCAGTACGTCAACTGGGCGGTGGGACCCGCCATCTATGGCCCGCTGTGGCTCGGGCGCCCGTTCCGGACATTCGTCGATCTGCTGCTTGACACGATCGCTGCCGGTGCGGTCATGGTCGTGATCGGCGCGGTCTCGGTGATCCTCCTGGGTCCGCTCGACGTGTTCGCGCTTGCCCTGTTCGCGGTGATCGCGGTCCTGCCGGGCAGCTTCCTGACCTACGCGGCGCGCACGCGGCCGATGGCGCGCTTGGAGCGCGCCACGGCGGCTCGCCGCTACGCGCACGCGCTCGCGATCCAGCTCGGGCTCGGGCGGGCCGAGCGCCGCCACATCGTCGAGGTTGCCGACGCCGCACGCCGCCGGCCGCCGACGGGCGAGCCGTTGGATTACGTCGTGGCGACTGCCGGCGCCTCGAGCCGCGCGGACTATGAGGCGCAGCTGCTGGCCGAGTGGTGGAACGGCCGTGGCGGGCCTATCGGCCTGCGCGGCGAGGGTATACCGCTGGCCGCCCGAGTGATCGCCGTCGCCGATGCGTGGAGCGCTCTGACCGCCGCCGGCACGCCGCAGATCGGCCACGAGGAGGCGCTCGCGTACCTCGACAGCGCCGCCGGCGCTCGCCTCGACCCAGCCGTCGTTGGGGCCGCCCGCGCGGTCATCGCGCAGGAGCGCGTCACCCCAGCCGAGCCGGCGCCTGAGCCGCGCCTGCACCTGCTGCGGCTTCCCGAGCCGCTCAGGCGCGCCCTCGCAGCTGGCTGACGCTCGCGGCACGGAACCGCCACCGGTGGCTGCCTGGCCGGCGCTTGGCCGCATGCTCCCGGGCCGCAGAGGCGGATCGTATACCGGCTGCTGAAATCACTTCCGCT
>DASSYY010000167.1:0-5317 GCA_035703025.1 Gemmatimonadales bacterium
GCGCCGCGAGGGCCGCGGCCGAGGCGAGCGGGGCGAGCGCGGCGTCCCTCACCCGCAACCCAGTCGCTCGCGCTTCCGCAGCAGCACCTCGCGCTGCTCGGTCCACGCCAGGAGCTTCTCGCGCTCGCGCGCGACGACGTCCGCGGGCGCGCGGGCGACGAACTGCTGGTTGCCGAGCTTCTTCTCCTGCGAGACGAGCAGCGTCCCGAGGCGCTCGGCCTCCGTGCCCAGCCGGTCGCACTCGCGCGCGACGTCAATCGCGTCACCCAGCGGAACGAAGACGGCGGTGCCGTCGGGGAGCACCGCGTGGCCGCCGACCCGCTCGCTGCCCTCGGCCAGTACCAGCTCGGAGAGCTTCGCGAGCCGGACGATCGTGCCGCGCTCGCGCTCGAGCGCGGAAGACGGTGCCCGACCATCCTGGCTCACGAAGGCCCGAACCGTCTGCCCCGGCTGCACGCCGTACTCCGCGCGGATGCCGCGGATCGCGCCCACCACCTGCTGCACCAGTCCGAACTCGGCCAGGGCCTCCGGATCCTCGGCCCGCGCGTCGGGCCGAGGCCACGGGGCGACCGAAATCGAGGCCTCCGCCGGCCGGCCGGGCAGCCGGCGCCAGAGCGCCTCGGTCACGGACGGCATGACCGGGTGCAGCAGCCGGAGCGCCACGTCGAACGTCTGGACCGCGACCGCGCGGGCGACGTCGCCGCCGGGCACGTCGCCGTAGAGCCGGGGCTTGATCTGCTCGATGTACCAGTCCGCGAGGTCGCTCCACAGGAAGCGGTAGACGGCGCCGGCCGCCTCGTTGAGACGGAACTTCTCGTAGGCCTCGGTGGCCTCGCGCACCGTGGCGTCGCAGCGCGCAAGAATCCAGCGGTCGGCCAGGGTCAGCTCGTCGCGGCTGACGGCGCTGGCCCGGCCGGCCAGAGGGCGGGGTGGGCCGTCCAGATTGGAGAGAATGAACCGTCCGGCGTTCCAGAGCTTGTTGGCGAAGTTCCGGCCCGCGGCGAACGAGCCCTCCAGGTCGTTCGGGTCGAGGATCACGTCGGTGCCGACCGACATCCCGGACACGAGCGAGTACCGGAGCGCGTCGGCGCCGTAGCGCTCCACCACCTCGAGCGGATCGATCCCGTTGCCCAGCGACTTCGACATCTTGCGATGCTGGGTGTCGCGGACGGTGCCGTGCAGGTAGATGTGGGTGTACGGGACCTCGCCCATGAAGTGCAGCCCCGACATGATCATCCGGGCCACCCAGAAGAACAGGATCTCGGGCGCGGACACCAGTGTGTGCCCGGGGTAGAACGCAGCCAGGTCGGAGGTGCGGTCGGGCCAGCCGAGACTGGAGAACGGCACCAGCCACGACGAGAACCAGGTGTCGAGTACGTCCTCATCCTGGCGCACGGCGCCGCCGCAGCCAGGGCAGGCGCTCACGTCGGTGCGGCTCACCGTGGTGCGACCGCATCCCTCGTCCTCGCAGTACCAGACGGGAATCCGGTGGCCCCACCAGAGCTGGCGCGAGATGCACCAGTCGCGGATGCCCTCGAGCCACTGGGTGTAGTCGTCGCCGCGGCGCTCGGGGATGAACCGGAGCGTGCCGTCGCGGTACTTCTCCAGCGCGGGGCGGGCGAGCGGAGCCATCCGGACGAACCACTGGTCGGACAGCCGCGGCTCGACCACCGTGCCGCAGCGGTAGCAGTGGCCGACGGCGTGGCGGTGGGACTCCACCTTCTCCAACAGGCCGGCCGCCTCGAACTCGGCGACCACGCGCGTCCGCGCCTCGTAGCGGTCGAGGCCCTGGAACCGGTCGGGCGCGGCGAGGCTGATGCGGGCCTCGGGGGTCATGACGTCGATCGACGGCAGGGCGTGCCGCTGGCCGATCTCGAAGTCGGCCGGGTCGTGCGCCGGCGTGACCTTCACGGCGCCGGAGCCGAAGGCCGCGTCGACCGCGTCGTCGGCCACGATCGGGATCCGGCGGTCCACCACCGGCAGCAGCAGCTCGCGGCCGATCAGGTGCCGATAGCGCTCGTCCTCCGGATGCACCGCCACCGCGGTGTCCCCGAGCATGGTCTCGGGCCGGGTGGTGGCCACCGTGATGTGACCGCTCCCGTCGGCGAGGGGATAGCGCAGGTGCCAGAGCTTCCCGTCGGTCTCCTCCTTCTCGGCCTCCTCGTTGGAGAGCGCGGTGAGGCAGCGGGGGCACCAGTTGATGATGTAGTGGCCCCGGTAGACCAGCCCCTGCTCGGACAGCGTGACGAAGGCCTCGCGCACGGCCCGGCTGAGGTCGTCGTCGAGCGTGAAGTAGGTGCGGCTCCAGTCGGCCGAGCTGCCGATGGCCTGGAGCTGCTCGAGAATGGCGGCGCCGGTCTCGCGCACGTAGGCCCAGACCCGCTCCACGAAGGCGTCGCGGCCGACGTCGAATCGGGTGAGGCCCTCCTTTGCCAGGAGGCGCTCCACCACGTTCTGGGTGGCGATGCCGGCGTGGTCGGTGCCGGGGAGCCAGAGGGCGCGGCGTCCGCGCATGCGCTCGAACCGCACCAGGACGTCCTGGACGGTGTTGTTGAGCCCGTGGCCCATGTGCAGCACTGCCGTGACGTTCGGCGGAGGCATCATGATGACGTACGGCGTGGCGGCCGCGCCGCCGGGCGCGGCGTCGGGACCGAACAGCCCGCGCTCCTGCCACCAGGCGTAGAGGGCGGACTCGATGGCGGAGGGATTGTACTGGGGGGCGAGCGGCTCGGTCATGCGCTCTGGTCGGTGGCTCGCGAGTCCGAGGCCGGCCGGAGATCGTCCTCTCCGCGCACCAGGAGGCTGTTGATCACGCTCTCGATGCCGGGCGCGGCCAGGGCGGTGCGCCCCGCGAGTGTGCGCGCCATGCGGTTCGGCACCCATCCCCGCAGCTCCACCACACCCCGGGCCACAGCCAGCGCCTGGATGCCGAGGCCGGTCAAGCGGGACTCGGCGTCGATCGCCGCCGCGACCGACCGGGCCGTGGCCGCCGTCGTGAGCCGGCTCGGCGACCCCTCGCGGAGTCGGCGGGCCGCGCCCCGGACGCGCACCCGGTTCACGCCGCCCACCCACTCGCTCAAGGCGAAGCCGGCCGCCAGCCCGACCCCGATGCCGAGGCCGCTCCACAGAATGATTTCCGCCCCGCCCAGCCGATCGCGATGACGCACGTCGTATCCTCTTACGTGAAGATTCCGGATGCGGTTAAGTTAACATTTTCAGCGGGCAAACGCAGGAATTGGTCTCCTTCGAAGGCCTCCGCATGCACCAGGATCGCACCGCCGCTCGCGGCCTCGAGCTGGGCCGCTGGCTGATCGTGGGCGCGCTGCTCCTCATCGGGCTCGTGCTCTACTTCATCTACGCGCCGTTGAACGACCCGCCGGCGCGTCCGGCCGAGCACGAGGAGCGATGAGCGCTACCATCCGGGTGACGCTGCCGGACGGCAGCGTCAAGGAAGTCCCGTCCGGCACGACCTCCCGGCAGATCGCCGAGGGGATCGGCGCCGGCCTGGCGCGCGCAGCTCTGGCGGCGCGGGTCAACGGCTCGATCTGGGATCTGGACCGTCCGCTCGACACCGACACCACCCTGGCCATTCTGACCGAGCGCGACGCCGACGCCCTCGAGGTGCTGCGCCACTCGTCGGCCCACATCATGGCCACCGCCGTGCGCGAGCTGTTCCCGCAGGCGGGCATCGGCTTCGGGCCGCCGATCGAGGACGGCTTCTACTACGACTTCCAGGTCGACCGGCCGTTCACGCCGGAGGACCTGGCGCGGATCGAGGCCAAGATGGCCGAGGTGGCGGCCCGGGACTATCCGTTCACCCGGGAAGTCGTCGATCGCGCCGAGGCCAACCGGCGGTTCGCCGACGACCCGCTCAAGCTCGAGCGGATCTCCGAGCTGGGCGACGGCGAGACCATCACGGTCTACACCGACGGCCCGTTCCAGGATCTCTGCCGCGGCCCCCACATCCCACGCACCGGGCGGCTCAAGCACTTCAAGCTGCTCAATGCCGCCGGCGCCTACTGGCGGGGCGACGAGCACCGCCAGATGCTCCAGCGGATCTACGGGACGGCGTGGTTCAAGAAGGAGGAGCTCGACGCCTATCTCCATCGGCTCGAGGAGGCGAAGAAGCGAGACCACCGGCGGCTCGGCAAGGAGCTGGACCTGTTCATGTTCCACCCGTTCGCCCCGGGCGCGCCGTTCTATACCGACCGCGGCACGACGATGGTGCGGGTGATCAACGACTACATCCGGAGCCTCAACCAGCGGGCCGGCTACCAGGAGATCAAGACGCCGCTGCTGTTCAACAAGGGGCTGTGGGAGATCTCCGGCCACTGGGGCAAGTACCGGGAGAACATGTTCCTGGTGCTCGACAGCGAGACCGGCGAGCACGACTTCTCGCTCAAGCCGATGAACTGCCCCTCGCATCACCTGTACTTCGGCACCAAGAAGCACAGCTACCGCGAGCTGCCGCTCGGCTTTGCCACGTTCGACGTGCTCCACCGGAACGAGGTCTCGGGTGCGCTCGGCGGGCTCACCCGCGTGCGCCAGTTCCAGCAGGACGACTGCCACGTCTACCTGATGAACAGCCAGATTGCGGCGGAGGTCCGGCGGATCACCGACATGATCCTCGAGCTGTACGCGACATTCGGGCTCACGGCCACGCTCAAGTTCGCCACCCGGCCGGAGCAGCGGATCGGCGACGACGCCATGTGGGACCGGGCCGAGGCGGACCTCCGCGCGGCGCTCGAGGCCACCGGCAAGCCGTACGAGCTCAAGCCCGGCGACGGCGCCTTCTACGGACCCAAGATCGACTTCGACGTCTCCGACTCGATCGGGCGGAAGTGGCAGCTCGGCACCATCCAGCTGGACTACGCGGCGCCCGAGCGCTTCGATCTGACGTACGTGGGGGAGGACAATGCCGAGCACCGGCCGGTGGTCATCCACCGGGCGATGGCCGGGTCGTTCGAGCGCTTCATGGCGATTCTGATCGAGCACTTCGCCGGCGCCTTTCCGGTCTGGCTGGCACCCGAACAGGTGCGGGTCATACCCATCTCCGACGCCCAGACCGAGGCGGCCCGCGGCCTGGCCGACCGGATGCGCGACGCGGGCATCAGGGCGCACCTCGATGACCGGCACGAGACGCTCAACTACCGGATCCGCGAAGGGGAAGTGTGGAAGATCCCGTACATGGCGATCGTCGGGCAGCGCGAAGCCGAGAGCGACAGTCTCGCGCTCCGGGTGCGTGGGGCGGGGAAGAAGCAGGAAGTGATGGCGGCCGAGGCGTTCCTGACCCGGGTGGCCGAGGAGGTCCGGCTGC
>DASSYY010000380.1:0-4402 GCA_035703025.1 Gemmatimonadales bacterium
GCGCTACGGCGCCGGCGTCGGGACCGTCAAAGCGACCCACTTCAATCTGGCGGCGGGGTTCGAGTTCTGAGGCGGGGGCGCTCGGGCAGACGGCTTGGCTACACCCCGTCGGGAGCGGGCTCGGCGAAGGCAGGCGACGACGCGGATGCCGGGGCGCCCTCGAGGCCGGGCGGCAGCGGCTCGTCGACCTGGGCGGTGAGCTCGTCTGCGGCCACGCGCGCCTGGACGCGCTGCATGACCATCTGCGCCGCGCTGGCCGGCAGGGCGAACTCACGCACGTAGTGATCCGCGGTGGCGTTCACCGGCATCACACCCTTGAGCAGCCACGCCAGCTCCAGCGCATTCTCGACGTGCGTGGCAACGACCGCCTCCGCGGCCCGGGCGCCCGCCATCCGCGCCAGCTCCAGCGTGCGCTCCAGGTAGCGGCGGCGGTAGCGGTTCTGCTCGAGAATGAGGTCCAGCCGCAGGCGACTCCACCCCGTGAGGGCCGGCAGCTCCATGGGCGGCGGCAAGGTCCGGAGGTCGAGTGCGGTCAGCGTCCGGGAGCGCACCACCTCGTGCATTCCCTCGGGAACCGCGGTCACGCGGAAGTAGAGATCGAGCCCGTCGAGCACCGAGATTCTCGGCGCGAACTCGGTGACGAACTGCAGCGCCTGGCGGGTATGGGTGTCGATGAGCGCTTCCCAGCTCGCCGCGTATCCCACGCGGACCTGGAGGTGCAGTGCGTCGGGGATCCGGCGCAGCGACATCTGGCTGGGAACCGTCATCGGGGCCACTCCGGGAAACGCGCCGCGCCGCGCGCGGCCGCGCGCGGCAGATCGGCACGCGGAACAGCGCAATAACCAGTCCCCGGTCGCGCGGGACCTCAGGCGGTCGGAGGCGCTGCCCGACCGCCCCGGTCTTACGCTCCGAGATCAATAATCACAACGACTTATCGCGGCGAATGGGGCCGGTTCGCGGAGGCGCCAAGCGGGACTTGCCGGGTCGACGCCGGCGCCTGCGACCGCAGAATGCGGAGGATGCCGCAGAGACCCGGGATCAGCGGAGTGGGGCCGGGAGGAACCGCGCGTACCGGGATTCCCATGCCCGGAGGGACTCGATCGAGAGGCCGTCCAGCTCCCGGGCGACCTCGCGGGCGGCGGCCATGGCCGTCTCCACCCCTTCTTCTCCCCGAGCCTCCGGCTCGTGCGCCTGCAACTCGGCCACGCCCAGCAGCACGGTGAGCTGGTTGTTCACCCGGTCCTGCAGCATGACCCGAAGCTTCCGCACCAGCCGCGCCCGCGCCAGGCGCGAGTGGCGGCGTACCGCCCAGATCAGGAATCCCTGCAGCCAGACCAGGAAGGTGAAGGCCAAGCCCTGGGTACCCCGGTCGAGCTGGGAGAACGTGAGCATGAGTGCGAACAGCACCCCGGCCGTGGTGAGGAGCAGCTCGAAGTGTTCAGCGACCTTGGCCCGCACGGCGTGACCGAACTGCCTGGAGGAAACCACGAAGACCTCGAGACGACGGATATGATGAAGGGGTAGCACCCCCAATCTTGGAGAAAGTGCGTACGTCGTCCAGTGGCAGATTCTCGACACCGACTAAAAACACGACCCCGCCAGCTGCAACGGCTGGCGGGGTCGAGAGTTGTGGGACGTCGGATTAGGCGGCGAGGTCCCGCAGCTTGTCCCCGTGCTGCTCGCGCAGCTGCCGCAGCGCCCGGTCCCGGAGCTGACGGATCCGCTCGCGGGTGACGCCCATCATCCGCCCGATTTCCTCGAGCGTGCGGGTCTTGCCGTCGTCGAGACCGAAATAGAGCCGCAGCACCTTGGCGTCGCGGGCCGGTAGGGCGGCCAGCGCCGCGTCCAGATCGCTGGTCCGGCTGTTCGCCATCGTGGTCGCGTCCGTCCCCTCCTGGGCGAGCGGCACGAACCGCTCCATCCGCCCGCGCTCGTCCGCCTCACGCGCAGGATGGTCGAGTCGCATGGCCTCGATGTGAAGCGCGCTGAGCGCGCGCACCGCGTCCCGCGTGAGCCCGGTGGCCTTCACCAGCTCCTCGGTGGTCGGCACGCGCCCGAGCTGCTCGGTCAGCAGCGTCGTCGCCCGGCCGAGCCGGTTGAGATCGGCCGTCCGGTTGAGCGGCACCCGAACCGGCCGCCCGTGGCGCGCGATGGCGGCCTGGATCGCCTGGCGGATCCACCACACCGCGTACGAGATGAACTTGACACCCCGGTCGGGATCGAACTTCCGGGCCGCGGTCATCAGGCCGAGGTTGCCCTCCCCGATGAGGTCCATGAGGGGCACGCCGCGGTTCTGGAACTTCTTGGCGACCGAGACGACGAAGCGCACGTTGTGCCGCGCCAGCTTCTCCTGAGCCTCGACATCGCCGCGGAAGGCCTTTCGCGCGAGCGCGGTCTCCTCCGGGGCGGTGAGGAGGGGAATCCGGCTGATTTCCTGGAGGTAGAAGTCCAGGCTCTCGCGCCCCTCGTCGGCCGCTCGGGGGAGTGGCGCGGCGCGGGTCCGTCCGGTTCGCCGAGTCCGCTTCTTGGTGGCTGGCACTTATTTGCTCCTATCTATCTATCTGGCAATGACTTGAATTGGCTGTCCATTCCGGCAACGTCCCCGCTCTCTCGGCAGGATGACCGGCGGCCCTCCACCGTTGCACACCAATATCCAACAGCCGGATCTGCCCTCGGGTTCCCCCCTTAACCGCGCCGCTTGGCGTGCCGTGTCGGCTCGGACCGCAGCGGATCGTCGGGCCAGTGATGCTTCGGGTACCGGCCCTTCAAGTCCTTCCGTACCTCGAAGTAAGTCGTTCGCCAGAATCCCGCGAGGTCACGCGTCACCTGCACGGGCCGCCGGGCCGGTGAGAGCAGATGCAGCGTGAGGGGCACCCGCCCGCGGGCCACCGCCGGGGTGTCGGTCAAGCCGAACAGCTCCTGCAACCGTACAGCCAGCACCGGGGCGGCCGGATCCGAGTAGTCCACGGGCACGCGGGACCCGCTCGGGACCTCGATGTGGGTCGGCGCCCATTCGTCCAGCGCCGCCCGGCGGTCCCAGGGGAGCCGATCGAGCAGCAGCGCGCCCAGGTCGAGCCGCTCGAGCTGCTGCCAGCGTCGCACTCCCGTCAGCCGGGGTCCGAGCCAGGTCTCCAGCTCGCCGGCCAGCGCCTCGCCGGAGACGTCCGGCCAGCCCGGATCGAGATGGTGCAGGAACCCCAATCGGGCACGCGTCCGCCGCGAGGCCTCGTCCCACGGCAGCCGCTCGACCCCTTCGCGCCGGATCACCTCCACCACCACCCGCGCCACCTCGGCCGGGTCGGGATCGGGCAGCGGCCCTTCCTGAAGCACCAGGGCGCCCAGCCGGCGGCGGCGCCGGCCGACCACCGCGCGAACCGTGTCGTCCCATCCGAGTACATCCTCACTCATGATGTCGTTGGCGAAATGGGCTTCGAGCTCGGCCGACGTGAGCGGGGCCGCCAGGAAGATCCGGCTGTCCCGGGCCTGCCCGTCGAGCTCGGCGGCCACCAGATACTCCTCCCGCGCCAACGCTTGCGGATCGAGGAATGCCCCCTGGCCGTTCCGAAGCAGGTATCGTCCCGCCTCCCCGGGCCGCCGTTGGCCGATCCGATCCGGATAGGCGAACGCCAGGAGCACCCCTGGCGACACATCCGGGTTCGATCCGGACTCCCCGCCGCCCCGCGCCGAGCCACGCTGCCCCGCCTCGCGGCAGACGCGGGCCTCCAGACGTACCCGCCGGAGCGCGTCCAGGTCCACGTCCGCGCGGTGGGTCATGCCGCGGAGCAGGTCGATGCGGAGGCCCAGGTCGGCATCGGCCTGCCCGTCGCGCCGGGGAAGGATGTCCCGCTCGCTGAGCAGCGCCGCCAGCTCGCACGCCGACTCTCCGGCGCCAAGCTCGCGGCCGCGCACCACCATGTGGGCCAACCGCGGGTGGAGCGCAAAGCGGGTCAGCCTGCGACCGTGGGCCGTGACCCGCGCCTCGGAATCGAGCGCGCCCAGCTGCCCGAGCAGCGCGCGGGCCGACGCTAGCGCCGCGGCGGGTGGCGGGTCCAGCCACGCGAGCTGGCCCGGGTCGGCGAGGCCGGCAACGGCCAGCTCCAGCGCGAGAGGCGCCAGATCGGTCTCGAGTATTTCGGGCGCGCCGTGCGGTACCAGGGTTGGGTCCTCATAGGCGTTCCAGATACGATAGCACACGCCCGCGGCCTGCCGTCCCGCGCGGCCCCGTCGCTGATCGGCCGAAGCGCGCGACACGCGGACGGTAACCAGGCGGGTCATCCCGCTCCGCGGGGAGTACCGGGGCACGCGGGCCAGGCCCCCGTCGACCACGATCCGGACCCCGTCGATCGTGAGGCTGGTCTCGGCGATCGCGCTGGCGAGCACCACCTTGCGCCGGCCGGGCGGG
>DASSYY010000412.1:0-2334 GCA_035703025.1 Gemmatimonadales bacterium
CGACGAGCGGGCGCTGGCGGACGCGAACCGCCGGTCGGTGACGCTTCTGGTCGACCTGCGACACGCCTTCGAGGGCACCCTGGTGATCAGCGGCAACCTCGGGCCACGGGGCGACGGCTATCGGGCCGGTGCACGAATGAGCGTGCCGGAGGCGGAGGCGTACCACGGCCCGCAGATCCGGGTATTCGCGGAGACGGAGGCCGACATGGTGGCGGCGTTCACGATGACCTACGCGGAGGAGGCCATCGGGATCACCCGGGCCGCGGCGGCAGCCGGGATGCCGGTCGTAATTTCGTTCACCACCGAGACCGATGGCCGGCTTCCTTCGGGTGAGCCGCTGGATGCGGCGATCGCGAGGACCGACGACGCAACCGGGGGGACCCCGGCGTACTACATGATCAATTGTACCCATCCGACGCATCTGGCCGACGCCCTGGACCGGGGTGGCGCCTGGCGCGAACGCGTGCGCGGGCTGCGGGCCAACGCGTCCCGCCGAAGCCACGCGGAGCTCGACGAGAGCCCCGATCTCGATGCAGGGGATCCGGTGGAGCTGGCGCGCCAGTATGCCGAGCTGCAGGCCGAGTTCCCCAGGCTGACGGTGGCAGGAGGGTGCTGCGGGACGGACCATCGCCACGTGGCGGCGATCGGCCGCGCGCTCGGGGGGGCGGCCCGCGGGCAGGCCCGGGCGGCTGTGACTTGAACTCAAGGCCGCCGGGCCGGATCCCGAACGGCTTACCGCTGGTTCGGCTGGTTGGTCCTGTTGTTGTGGTGGTTCATGGTCGCAGTCCTCACGGATGGAGGTGGCGTCCGCGGCTGGGTGCCGGCTCGAGCAGTCGGCCTCACCGGACCGGGTGGCGCTCGATCGGACGTGCCCTCCTCACTACCAGAATCCGTGCCACACGGCCGGACGGGGGCAGGCGTTCGGACACTCACCGCTACTGCTCTGTCCGACAAGGAGTTCGAGAAGGACCGGCGAGCCGGGCACAGGGCGGCAAGCCTCGCTGGATCCGACAGGCTTGTCGAACGGCACCCGCCGTCCGACGGAACCGTCGGAATCGGTCGGCAAAGGAAGTGGGACGCACCGGTGAGCCGGTGATGAACGCTAGGCGGACGCCGTCGCCACAGTTCCCTGGGCCGCGCCGAAGCGTCGGGCCGGCCGATTGCAGTGCCACCTACCTCAGCGGACGCTCGCCCTGAAGCTCGCCACTCTCGTCGCCACCTCCCGCCGCGTCGCGGCCACCAGAAGCCGCCGCGAGAAGATCGCCCTGCTCGCCGAGCTGTTCGCGGGGGCCTCTCGCGATGAGGTCGAGCTGGCCGCCGCGTACCTCTGCGGCGTTGTCCCCCAGGAAAAGCTCGGCGTTGGCTGGGCGGCGCTGCAGGCCGCGTCTCCGGAGATGGCGGAGTCGGGCTCAATCGCCGGTCCGGGCGAGCCCGAGACGCTCTTCACGGCAGCTTCTGCCGCCAAGGCTCACCCCGACGGGGCTGAGGCGTCGGGGTCCGGTGTCGAGCTCGCCGAGCTCGACGCCGTTCTCGAGCGCATCGCCCGGTCCACCGGGAAGGGTTCGGCGGAGGGCCGGCGGCGGCTCCTCAGGGAATTGCTCGCGCGGCTCGGGGAGGACGAGCGCCACTTCCTGTTCGGTCTGGTGATGGGGGAGCTGCGCCAGGGTGCCCTCGAGGCGCTCGTGATCGAGGCCGTGGCCCAGGCGGCCGGCCTCCCCGTGGCCGACGTCCGCCGCGCCGTCATGCTGAGCGGCAGCCTGCCGCCCGTCGCGCGCGCGGCGCTGAGCGACGGCGCCGAAGGGCTGGCGCGCTTCGCCGTGCAGCTCTTTCGCCCGGTGCTGCCGATGCTTGCCGGGAGCGCGGAGACGGCCGTCGAGGCGCTGGCCGAACTAGGCAGGGCGGCCCTCGAGTGGAAGCTCGACGGCGCGCGGGTGCAGATCCACAAGGCCGGCGACGACGTCCGGGTGTACTCCCGGCGGCTCAACGAGGTCACGGCCGCCGTGCCCGAGGTGGCGGACGCCGTGCGAAGGCTGCCCGCCCGCGAGTTGATCCTCGAGGGCGAGGCGATCGCCCTTCGGCCCGACGGCACGCCGCACCCGTTTCAAACCACGATGACCCGGTTCGGCCGCCGGCTCGAGGTCGAGCGGGTGCGGGCGACGGTCCCACTCACGCTGTTCCTGTTCGACCTGCTTTACCTCGACGGTGCCTCGCTGCTCGAGGAGCCGCTCGAGCGCCGCGCGACGCGGCTGGCCGGCTGCGTGCCCGCGTCGCTGGTCGTGCCGCGGCTGGTCACCGAATCGGCGGAGGCGGCCGACCGGTTTCTCGCGGAGACCC
>DASSYY010000001.1:0-2543 GCA_035703025.1 Gemmatimonadales bacterium
CGCCCTCTCCCCCCTCCCCACCGGACGTTACCTTTCCTGCCATGTCCCGGCTCCTGATCGTCGCCAACCGCCTTCCGATTACCGTCCAGACCACTGAGACGGGAATCGAGGTGCAGCGGAGCCCCGGCGGACTGGCCACCGGGCTCATGCGGCCGCACGAGCAGTCGGACGGGCTCTGGATCGGCTGGTCTGGCGCCCCCGGCGATCTCGACGCCGAGCGCCAGGCGAAGCTGGACGAGGCCCTGGCCGCCATGCGTCTGGTGGCCGTGCCGCTCACGGCCGACCAGATCACCCGGTTCTACGAGGGCTTTTCGAACGGGGTGCTCTGGCCCCTCTTCCACTACCTGCTCGACCAGGTTCCACTCCAGGTCAGTGACTGGGAGGGCTACGTGGCGGCGAACGAGGCGTTCGCCGACGTCGTCGCCGCGCACTACCGGCCGGGCGACATGATCTGGGTGCACGACTACCAGCTCCTGCTGCTCCCCGGCCTGCTGCGCGACCGGCTTCCCAGCGCCCGGATCGGCTTCTTCCTCCACATCCCGTTCCCTTCGGAGGAGTTGTTCCGGACCCTGGCCACCCGGGAGCGGCTGCTGCAGGGCATCCTCGGCGCCGACCTCGTCGGCTTCCACACCCCCGCCTATCTCCGCCACTTCGCCATCTCGCTGACCGACATCCTGGGCCACTCGGTCGAGATCGATCGGGTGCAGCTTCCCGGCCGCGAGGTGCGGCTGGGCGTCTTTCCGATGGGGGTGGATGCGGGCTCGTTCGCGGCGATGGCCGACGATCCGGCCGTGGAGGGCGAGGCCCGGGCCATTCGCGGCGACGGCAGCATGCGGATCCTCGTCGGCGTGGACCGGCTGGACTACACCAAGGGCATTCCCGGCCGGCTGCTGGCGTACGAGCGGATGCTGCAGACGCACCCGGATCTCCGGGAGCGGGTGCGGCTGGTGCAGGTGGCCGTCCCATCGCGCACCAACGTGGGCGCCTATCAGGACTTCCGCGCGCTGGTCGACGGGCTGGTGGGCCGCATCAACGGCGCGTTCGGGACCCCGCGCTGGGTGCCGGTGCACTACATCTTCCGCGGACTCTCCGAGGCCGACCTGGTGGCGCTCTACCGCGCCGCCGACGTGATGCTGGTGACGCCGCTTCGCGACGGGATGAACCTCGTGGCCAAGGAGTTTATCGCCTCGCGCACCGACGGCGACGGGGTCCTGGTGCTGAGCGAGTTCGCCGGCGCCGCGTGGGAGCTGCCCGAGGCGCTCCAGGTCAATCCCTACGATGTCGACGGGTCGGCGGAGGTGTACTACCGCGCGCTGATCATGCCGCGCGCGGAGCGGCGCGCCCGGCTGGCGCCGCTCCGGACCCGGGTGCACACGTTCGACGTGCACCGCTGGGTGGCGTCGTTCCTGGAGCAGCTGGCGGAGGTGACGCCCACCGGCCCGCGCTCCGGGCCCACGGCCAGCGGCGGCGCGGCCCGCCGGGCGCTCACCCAGCGGCTCGCCGAGACCGACTCGCTCCTGCTGCTGCTCGACTACGACGGAACCCTGGTGCCGTTCACGCCGACACCGGAGCTGGCCCGGCCCGACGCCGAGGTCATCGAACTGCTCCGCGCGCTGGCGGCCCGGCCGGACACGCAGGTGCACCTGGTAAGTGGCCGGCCGCAGGACACCCTCCAGGCATGGCTCGGCGATCTCCCGATCTGGCTGCACGCCGAGCACGGATTTCTCTCGCGCGATCCCGAGACCCGACAATGGGTTCCCGCCGCCGAGCTGGGCGGGAGCTGGCGCGAGCCGGTGCTCGCGATGCTGCGCGAGATCACCCAGCGGACGCCCGGCTCGCTGGTCGAGGTCAAAGCGGCCGCGCTGGCGTGGCACTACCGGATGGCCGATCAGGAGACCGGTGCCCGCCGCGCCAACGAGCTCCGCCTCCACCTCAACCAGGTACTCAGCAACCAGCCGGTGGAGATTCTGCCGGGGAACCGCGTCATCGAGATCCGTCCGTACGGAGTGCACAAGGGACGGATCGTTCCCGTCCTCCCCCCCGACCGCCAGGCCGCCACGGCGATCGTGGCCATCGGTGACGACCGCACCGATGAAGACCTCTTCAACGTGCTTCCGCCCGAAGCGATCACCATTCGCGTCGGTCCCGGCCCCACCAAGGCACGCTTCCGCCTCGACGGTATCCCCGCCGTGCGCCAGCTCCTGCGCTCGCTGCTCGAGAGCGGCGTGTCCGCGGTTCCCGAGCGACGCTGACGCCGTCCGCAGTGGCGTGCGGCTTGGTCAGCACGACCGGCGTGCCCAGCGTGGCCCGCATCGTCCAGCTCCGCTAGCCCGCGCGTCCCCGATTATCCTTGGGGATGCGCATCGAAACGCTGGCGGTGCACGCCGGGCACCTGGTCGATCCCGCGACCGGTGCCGTGAATCCCCCGATCTACCTCACTACCACGTTCGGCCGCGACGCCGACGGCACGCTGCCGCACGGCTTCATCTACGCCCGGAGCGACAACCCTACCCGCCGGGAGCTCGAGCACTGTCTCGCTGCGC
>DASSYY010000010.1:0-3711 GCA_035703025.1 Gemmatimonadales bacterium
TGGTCTCCGCCCGGCGCGGCGATCGTGACGCGGATGCGGGACCCGGTCCGGTATGCGTGGCCCTGGTAGTAGAGCGGCACGGCGACCTCGACGAAGCGGCCCGCGGGAAGCGGCGCCGCGTCGACTCGGCGCCCGCTCGGCACCGGCTCCAGGAGGGTGCTCTTCCGGCGATCGAGCTTTCGGCCGTCGCCGCGCAACCAGCCGTTCTGGACAAAGGTCTCCTGGCCGTCGGGACGGACCTCGGACACGGTGACCTGGAGGTCGAGCTTGGGGGCCGAGGAGCGAATCCACGCCCGCAGCGCGCCCGGCCCCACGACCACCGTGTTGGCGCGCAGGGGCGGCGTCAGGTAGGACAGGGCAGTCCCGGCGGGGTTCTCGCGCCAGTCGTACCGGGGGGTGGCGGTCCAGAGCCCGCCCGGGCCGGAGCTCGTGTTCCCGGTGAAGCTGGTGGGCGGCCGCGCGGAACGGCTCCATCTGAAGGCGTCGGAGCCGGCGCCGGCGGGCTTGGCGTCAGCCAGGGCCCCGCCCTCCGCGAGGTACCACGAGCGGGCTCGCGTTCCGGGCAGCGGGAAGCGCGCGAACGACTGCTCGAAGCCCGGAACGGGCGCGCCGGGCGTCGAGCTGCCCGCGCCGCTGTCGAACAGGATTCGGACCGCCGGCAGCCTCTCGAAGGCGGCGAGGGCGTCCGCGTAGGTGGGGCGCCCCTGGATCGGATCGTCGGGCAGCTGCACCCCCGGGACGCCCATCGCGGTCTCGAAGATAGTCGGCGCCAGACGCCGCAGGCCGGGGGAGAGATTGGGCGCGCGCCGGGCGACGTAGAGCTCGAGGAAGTCGAACCAGCGAGTGAAGGTCGCCGGGTCCAGCGAGTCGACGTGGGTGCCGTTGGTGAACGTGAACCACTTCCGGCGCGTGCCGGTGAATCGCGACGCCAGGTCCGGACAGTGGCCACCCGTCTGCTCGTCCGTCCACTGGCAGGCGAGGAACACGGGCGATCTGATCTTGTGCACGAACGTCGCCGGCGCGACCGGGTCGGCGACCGAGGGGACGTAGTAACGGTTGGCGCGGATCTTGCCGATGAGATCGACGGCCTCGGCGTGCAGCGCCTGGTTGGCCCGGCAGGTCCGGTCCCCCTGCCGGATACGGTCCAGCGCCCACTTCTGGCCGCCGCTGCTCGACGCCGGCCGGGCGTCGTGCACGCGGTCCTTGGCCCAGGACAGAGCGAAGCCGGTGTTCAGGATGCCACCCGGGTACAGCGTCGTCGCCGTGCTGTCGATCACCGACAGCGGCGTGATGGCCGCCAGGCTCGGCGGCCGGGTGGCACCCACGAAGAGCTGGCTGATCCCGCCGTAGGAGATACCCATCATGCCGACCTTGTGGTGCATGGCCCAGGGCTGCCGGGCCACCGTCTCGATCACGTCGTAGCCGTCGAGGCTCTGGAGCGGCTCGAAGAAGTCGAAGGCCCCGCCTGAGCACCCGGTGCCGCGCATGTTCACGTCGACCACCGCGTAGCCGAGGACCGTGCCGATCTGGCGGATCGAGCTCCCGCCCCCGGCGGGATTCGCGTAGGCGTATCCCGAGTACTCGACCAGCGTCGGATAGGGCCCCTGGTCCGCCGGGCCGGGCAGGTGCACGTTGATCGCCAGCTGCGTCCCGTCCCGCGTGGTCAGGTAGCCGTAGCCACCGGCCGGGATGGTCTGGTCGTATGGCTTCGTGCTCGGCGGGGCGGAACGGTCGGGGAGCACGCGGACGGGAGCCGACGGCGCGCCGCCGGACTTCGCGCGAACCCGGTAACCGGCTCCGGGCTTCACGTCCCGAAAGAGCGCCGCCCCGAGAGACCCGGCCCGCCGGGCGGCGACCTGGCCGCCGCGGCGGTCGACCAGCACGAGCCGCGTACCGGCCTTCGCCCCCGTGACCTGGACCTGCTCGACGCTGCCCCGAGCGCTGAAGGCCCGCGCCGCCGGCGGGTACGCGGCGGAGATCAGCAGGACCGCCAGCGCGAGAAGCCCCGCCATGGGCCTGGCATGACGGGGCGCTCCATCGCTCCGTGTCATGCGGACAGCCTGTCACCTCCGAGGCGCGGACGCCGCGTGGCTACGCTGGGAGCATGGCCCACACGGACGCGGAAGCGCGCCAGGAGCTGCTCGGCGCGGTCGCCGAGGCGATCGACGACATCGGGAGCGCGCTCGCGGCGCTGGGCGCCGCGTACGAGCAGCTCGACGAAGGCAACGCCGACCGGCTCGAGGAGGAGCTCTTCGGGCCGGTTCAGCACGCCTACGGCCGGGCGATGCGCGCCCATACGGAGTTCGCCGACCGCCACGGACTGACGAGCCGGGCCTTCGAGGCGCCCTCGGCGGGCGTCCCCTCGACCGGCGCGAAGGGCTTCATCGACAGCGCGGTCTCCGCGGTCGCCCGGGCGGACGGCGCTCTCGCCACGCTCCAGGACTCGCTCCTGCCGGTGGAGGTCGGCGATGCCGAGCTGCGGTCGGCGCTCACCGAGGTGCGGGCGCTCCTGGGCGATGTCCGACGGCGGGCCCGCGAGCTCGAGCGCACCCTCGGGCGCTAGGACGGAGGGTCGTACTCCGCGCGGTCGTCGAGCTCGCGATAGAGCGACATGCCGAGCGGTCGCTCCATCTCCTCGCCCAGGTGTCCCACCAGCCCCGCCGTGCGGGCGAGGAGCGCCACCCCGCGCAGCAGCGCGGCGGGGAAGCCGAGGTCGGAGAGCGCGGCGCCGGCGACTCCCGCCCCGTTGATCGGGAGCTCGCGCCCGGTGCGCTCGCGGTGGACCTCGTCGACCATGCGCAGCGCGCGCAGGTTGGCGCCCAGCGTGCCGGTCTCCTGGGCGATCTCGTAGATGCGGGGCGTCCGCGGGTCCTGCACCTTGTGGACCGGATGGCCGAGGCCGGGAACGCGGCGGCCTTGCCCGATCGCCTCGTCGACGGCGCTCTCGACCGCGGCCCGCAGCGCGGCATCGGAGGGCTCGGATCCCGCCGCCTCCAGCACCTGGCCCAGGAACCGCGCCGTGTCCTCCACCACGCCGAGGAACACCGATCCCGCGCCCAGCAGCCCGGCCGCGATCGCGCCCTGGATGGACTCCGGCGCGCCGGTGTAGGTCAGGCGCGCGGCGAGCACCGTCGGTGTCAGGCCGTGGTCCGCGAGCGAGACCAGCACGGCGTCGAGCAGCCGGGTCTCCTCCGGCGACGGCATCCGGCCGCGCACGAGCAGGAACGACAGCTCCGTGAACGTCACCTGGCCCATCAGCTCGCCGGCCAGGTCTCGCCCCACGAGCGTGATCGAGTCGGCGTCCGAGGCGCCGATGCCGGTGCGCAGCCAGTCGTTCATTCGAAGTCGATCTCCCGTTCGGTTCCCGTGAGCCTGTGCTTCGCGACACGCCCGGTGGGAGTGTGAGGCAGCTCCCCGACGACTTCCAGGTATCGCGGGACCTTGAAGCGGGTGAGGCGTCCGGCCGACCAGTCGCGGATGCCGGCCAGGTCGGCGCCCTCGCGCACGACGACGAACCCCTTGATCTCCTCCTCGGTCAACTCCGAGGGGACGCCGATGACCGCCGCCTCGACCACGTCCGGATGGGACATCAGCGCCTCCTCGATCTCCGCCGGAGCCACGTTCTCGCCGCGGCGCCGGATGACCTCCTTCTCGCGGCCGATGAACGTGTAGGTCCCGTCGCCGTTGTCGCGAACCAGGTCGCCGGTGCGC
>DASSYY010000249.1:0-3731 GCA_035703025.1 Gemmatimonadales bacterium
CCTTGGTGAAGGTTGCGGCAATCTAACCGTGGAGCGTGAATGGGGTCAAAACTGCTCGTTCGTCCACCTCGGCTCACGCGCGGCAGTCGTATCGCGCTCGTGGCGCCGGCGGGACCCCTGTTGGAACGAGACGATTTAACACGTGCCGAGGCGCTCTGCCGTGCGCTGGATTACGTACCAGCGGTGGGGGCGCACGCCGCCGGCCACTACGGTTACTTCGCCGGCACCGACGAGGAGCGCCTGGCCGATCTGAACGCGGCGCTTCGCGATCCCGCGGTCGATGCCGTCTGGTGCATCCGCGGCGGCTACGGTGTGACACGCATCCTCGACGGCGTCGACTTCGAGGCGCTGGCAAGCCGGCCGCGAGCGATCATCGGGTACTCCGACATCACCGCTCTGCTGGCTGCGGTCGTCCGCCGGGCCGGCCTCGTCGCCTTCCACGCGCCTACGGCGCGGGCGGAGATGCCGCCGTTCACCCGCCGGCATTTCGCGCGGGTGCTCACCGACCACCGGGCCGCCGGGCCCTTCGAGCTGCTGCCGACCCCGGCCGACGTCCTGGTGCCGCAGGCCGACCGGATCGTGACCATTCGGGGCGGGACGGCGGAAGGTCCGCTCGCCGGCGGCAACCTCACGCTGCTGCAGTGCCTGGTCGGCACGCCCTACTTCCCCGATCTCGACGGCGCCCTGCTGTTCCTGGAGGACGTCAACGAGGATCTCTACCGCATCGACCGGATGCTGGCGCACCTGCGCATGGTCGGGGCGCTGTCGCGGCTCGGTGGCGTTCTGGTCGGCCGGTTCACGACGCTCAAGCGCCACATGAACGACGGGGCCTTGGGCGTTGGCGAGGTGCTCGACCACTACTTCGGCCCGCTGGGCGTGCCCGTCGCCTACGGGCTGCCGATCGGCCACATCGACGATCAGTGGACCATGCCGCTCGGCGTCCGCGCGCGGTTCGATGCGGACGCCGGAACGCTCGCGCTGCTGGAACCCGCCGTGACGTAGCCGGCGCTCGGCCGGGATATGACGGGGCGAATCGCCCGGGCCGAGGCCGGGCCGCCACACCTGTCGTTAGCTTTCGGCATGGCCACCCCCACCCTCACTCGCCACCGCGTCCCAGGGGTTCTCGGCGACGTCTTGATCGACGTCCGGGCCGGCGGTCGGGACACGCCCCGGCCCGCCGTGGTCCTGGTACATGGATTCAAGGGATTCAAGGATTGGGGGTTATGGCCGTCGTTCGCGGAGCGGGTCGCTCGGGCCGGCGTCTCCGCCGTCACCTTCAACCTGAGCGGCAGCGGGGTGGACGACACCGGCGAGTTCGTCTTTCCCGAGCGCTTCGGCCACAACACCTTTTCGGCCGAGTTGCAAGACCTGCGCCGGGTAGTGGATGCGCTCGAGGCCGGCGACCTGGACGTGATGCCGCCCACGAGCCTGGGTCTGCTGGGCCACAGTCGGGGGGGAGGCATCGCGGTGCTCCACGCGGCGGCCGATCCGAGAGTGCGCGCGCTCGTCACCTGGGCCGCCATCTCCACCGTCCAACGCTGGGCGGCCCCGGACCGCGCCGCGTGGCGCGCCGAGGGTGTGCAGCCGGTCAAAAACGCGCGAACCGGCCAGATCCTGCCTCAGTATCCCGACGTCCTCGACGACATCGAGGGTAACGCGGACTCGCTCGACATCGAGCGCGCCGCGGCTCGAGTGGCCGTGCCCTGGCTCATCGTGCACGGTGTCGACGACGAAGCGGTGCCCCTGCTCGAGAGCGAGCGGCTTGCGGCCGCCGCGGCGCCTGCCCGGACCCGTTCCCTGTGGGTCCCGGGCGCCGGGCATACTTTCGGCGCCGTCCACCCCTGGCGGGGCACGACGTCCGAGCTCGACCTCGTGCTGGACACGACGCTCGCGTTCTTCGCCGAGGAGCTGCGGTAGCCGTGGCCGCCAAGATCCGTCTCCCCGACATGACCGGCCGGGTCTGCGTCGTCACCGGCGCGAACCGGGGTATCGGCCGGGCGACGGCGGAAGGTCTCGCGGGGCTCGGCGCCACGCTGGTGCTCATCTGTCGCCGGCGGGAGGAAGGGGAGGGTGTCGCGCGCGAGATCGCCTCCGCCCAGCGGGCGCCGGCGCCCGCCGTGGTGTCCGCCGACCTCTCCTCGCAGCGCTCCGTTCGGGAGGCGGCCGAGGCGATCCGAACGGCCTATCCGCGCGTGCACGTGCTGATCAACAACGCAGGCGTCATTCCCAAGGAGCGCGAGACCACGGTGGACGGCCTCGAGATGCAGTTCGCCGTGAATCACCTCGCCTACTTCCTGCTCACGAATCTGCTTCTCGACCGGCTGGTCGACGCCGCGCCGTCCCGGGTGGTGAACGTCTCCTCGGGCGCGCACCAGGGCGGTCGGCTCGACTTCGGCGACCTGCAGCACGAGCGCCGCTACGATCCGGTGCGGGTCTACGGCCGGACCAAGCTCGCGAACGTGCTCTTCACGTACGAGCTCGCCCGCCGGCTGGGCGGGACCGGGGTCACGGCCAACTGCCTCCACCCCGGCGTAGTGGCCACCAAGCTCATGGCCGACTACATGAACGTCCCGCTGGTCGGCGGCGCGATCGCGCGCACCTTCGGCGGCAGCACCGAGAAGGGGGCGGAGACGAGCCTCTATCTCGCGGCTTCACCCGAGGTGGAAGGCGTGACCGGACGCTACTTCGTGGGGCAGCGGGAGACCCGCTCGTCGCCGATTTCGTACGACGCGGCACTGCAGCGGCGGCTCTGGGAGGAGAGCGTGCGCCTGACTGCGCTCGTTCCCGCCGCCTCACCTTGACCGTCGGGGTTCGCCCAGCGAATCTCAGGCATGCCCATATACAACTACCGCTGTAGCGCCTGCGGCACCGAGTTCGAGCAACTGGTGCGCTCGGAGACCCGGGTGGCCTGTCCCGACTGCCGGGGCCGGAAGCTCGAGCGCCTCATGTCGCTCACCGCCCGGCCGGCCGGTGCCGGGAAGCCCGCCGACTACAGCCGTCTCGGCCCACCGCCCGGGGGCGGTTGCTGCGGCGGCGGATGTCACTCGCACAGCCACTGAGCCCGCGCCTCGCGCGGCTTCGGGCCCGTCTCGCCGCCCATCAGCCGGTCACGGACGCCGACGCGTCGCTGCTCTGGGCGGCGGTGGCCGTGGTGCTGGTGCCCTCCCCCGATGCGGTGCTGCTGATCCGCCGAGCCGACCGCGCCGGCGACCCCTGGTCCGGCCACATGGCCCTTCCGGGCGGCCGGCGCGAGGATCAGGATCCCGATCTGGTCGCCACCGCGGTTCGGGAAACCCGCGAAGAAGTCGGGCTCGCGCTCACGCCGGCGGACCTCGTCGGCAGCCTGGATGACGTGGTGCCACGCACGCCGGTGCTGCCGCCGATCGCCGTCCGTCCCTACGTCTTTTTCCTGCCCGAGCGGTCCGCGCTCCAGCCCAATCCCGAGGTGGCGGCCTATCGCTGGGCCGAGCTCGACCACCTGCTTCATCCGGAGACCTACCACACCGTCCAGTTCGACATCCGGGGCGAGCGCCGGGAGTTTCCGGCCTATCGGCTGGAAGAAGCCATCGTCTGGGGCATGACCGAGCGCATCCTCACCAGCCTGTTCGAGCACCTTCGGCCGTAGGCTCCGTCGGGGCGCTAGCCAGACGCACAGCTGGACGCCGACATCGGGGTCCGCGGCTTCGGCGGGGGCGACGCTCGCGGCGGTCGCTGCAGTAACCGCTGCTTTT
>DASSYY010000263.1:0-5682 GCA_035703025.1 Gemmatimonadales bacterium
GAATGACGAGGTCCAGAAAGCCGAAGGTGGAGATGGCGATGCCCGCGGCGATGAAGCTGCCGCCGGCCGGCCCCAGCAGCGCGCGCATGGTGTCGGCCGCGGGTGCCGAGCTGCGGGCGAGTCCCTCCAGGCCGAGCACGCGCAGATAGGCGAGGTTGGCGAGCAGGTAGACGCCCACGACGACCAGCACGCCGCCCACCAGCGCCCGCGGCAGGGTGCGCTCCGGCGCCACGATCTCTTCGGCGATGAAGTTGGTCTGCTGCCAGCCCCCATTGGTGAACAGGATCGGCACCAGCGCGGCGCCCATCGCCATCAGGGCGGATGCGGTGCCGGCCCCGGGGACCGGCGCCGCGGTGAGCGCCTGCCGCGCCGGCACGGAGGGCGCCAGCAGCAGCCCTGCCCCGACCAGCGTCGCCAGCGCCAGCAGCTTGAGCACGGTGAAGACGTTGACGGTGATGGCGCCGGGGGTCACGCCGACGTAATTGATCCCGGCGAGGAGAACGATCGCCGCGACGGCGACGGGGATGGTCCAGGTGTGCGGCAGCCCCGCGAGCGCCAGCGCGTAATCCGCGAACGTAACGGCGACGGCGGCGATCGCCCCCGTGGCGATGACCAGCAGCAGGGCCCAGCCGTAGAGGAACGCGGGCAGCGGCCCCCAGGCCTCGCGCAGGTACACGTACCCGCCGCCCGCCCGGGGCCGGCGGGCCCCGAGCTCGCCGTAACAGAGCGCGCCGATCAGTGCGACCACCCCACCGGCGGCCCAGGCGCCCAGCGCAAGGCGGGGCGAGCTCACCCGCGCCGCGACGGCCGCCGGCGTCCTGAAGATGCCGCCGCCGATGATACCGCCGACGACCGCCATCGTGGCCGAGAAGAGTCCGAGGCGACGGGCGTAAGTCGTCATGGCTCCTCGCAACTTGAGAGGGCGGCCCGCGGACGGCGGCCCGTCGGACGGGCATTGGCCGTTAGGCGGCAACGGGTTACCACCTGCGCGGCGGGCGGCACGACGGTTGCCCCCAGCGTCAGCGTGGCCCGCCTCCCATCCCTTTCGTCACTGCTCGCGCTCGTGCTGGTCGCCGCCTGCGGATTCGATCCGGGCGACGATTCGCCCATGACGCCGCCGGCCGTCTACCGTGAATGGTGGGCGAAGACCGAGGCGTGTTCGGGACTGAGTGGGGATTTCGATCGGATCGACTGGTCGGTCGTCGCGGGTCACGGCTTTCCCTGCGCGAGCGGCACCTGCGCCGGGCATTGGGAGCCGGACCATCGGATCTATCTGGCGCAGGACTACGCGATGAGCGAGATGGTGGTCCGCCACGAGATGCTGCACGACCTGCTTGGACGAGCGGGGCATCCGGATCCGCCGTTCGGCAATCCCTGCCCGCTCACGTGGGCGACCTGGCAGGGCGACCGCGGGCCGCTGCCCGAGACTCTGGTGCAGGGCCTCCCCGCCTTCTAGCCGGTCACACCTCGGCGCCGCGCAGGCAGCGCCGCACCTCTTCCACCAGCCGCTCCGCGGCGAACGGCTTCGTCAGGATGGCGCACGGGGGGGCGATGCCCATCCCCTCGAGCTGCGCGTGGGCATATCCCGACATCAGCAGGACCGGGAGCTGCGGGTGCGTCGTGGACAGCACCTGCAGCAGCTCGACGCCGTTGAGGCGCGGCATCACGATGTCGGAGATGACCGCGTCGACCTCCGTCAGCTCCTCGTGGAGCAGGCGGAGCGCGTCCACGCCGTCGCCGGCTTCGGCAACCAGGAAGCCTTCGGCCTCCAGCACGCGGGCGGCGAACCGGCGGACGACGGGCTCGTCATCCACCACGAGAATTCGGGGCGACTCGGGGCGAGGTGAGGTCACGGGCAATCGGCCTTGCATGAAAGGATCGGGGGTGCCCGAAATCTGGCCCCAGCGGCCCTCGATAGCCAGAGCCGCCGCCGACCTCACTCCTCCCGCAGCACCACCGCCGGATCCACGCGCGTCGCCCGCAGGGCCGGCACCAGATTGGCCGCCAGGGCCGTCAGGCCGAGCACCGCGGCCACCCCCGCGAAGGTGGCCGGGTCGGTCGCCCGCACGCCGTACAGCTGGCTCTCGATCAGCCGGGTCAGCCCGAAGGCGGCACCCACGCCGATCACGATGCCCGTGAGCGCGAGCGACATCCCCTGGCGGAGCACCAGCCGCAGCACGTCGCCCCGGGCCGCGCCGAGGGCGATGCGCACGCCGAGCTCGCGCGAGCGCTGGGCGACGGAGTAGCTCATCAGCCCGTAGATGCCGACCGAGGCCAGCACCAGCGCGATCCCCGAGAAGAGACTGAGGAGCAGCATCGACAGCCGGCGCTGCCCCACCGACTGCGCGATCAGCTCGTCCATCGTGCGCAGGTTCGCGATCGGCTGGTCGGGATCGATCGACTGGACGGCACGGCGCATCTGGTTGGCATAGCCGGCCGGCTCCCCCGCCGTGCGCACCGCCACCGTCATGAAGGGGATTGTCCGCTGGCGATACGGCAGGTAGACCTGCAGCCGGGCCTCGGCATCGAGGCCCTCGTGCTTGGTGTGCCCCACGACGCCGACTACCTCGATCCATTCACGTGCGCTGGTGTCCGTCACCCCGGCGGGCGGGCCGAAGGTGAGGCGCTTCCCCAGCGGATCCTGGCCCGGCCAGTAGCGCCGGACGAATTCGTCGTCGATGACCGCCACGGGCCGGCCGCCGGCGCGATCCTCGTCGGCGAGCAACCGGCCCTGCCGCAGCGGAATCCGCAGCGTCTCGAAGAAGCCGGGGCTGACGATCCGGATGTCTCCCCAGGGCCCCGGCTGTCTCGGGGGCGGTTGGTAGCCCTCGATCTCGAAGCTGCCGGTGGACCAGGCCCCGCCGAACGGCATGACCGAGGTGCCGCCGGCCGCCCGCACGCCCGGCACCGCCGCGATCGCGGGGACCACCTGGTCGAAGAAGGCGCGCTGCTGGGAGTCCGCGGGATAGCGGGCGGCGGGGAGCGAGAGGTTGAACGTGAGCAGGTGATCCGGGGCGAAGCCGGGATCGACCCCCTGGAGCCGGGCGAAGCTCTTCACGAGCAGGCCCGCCCCCGTCAGCAATGTCAGCGCGAGCGCGATCTCGGCCACTACCAGGGTGCGGCGCAGGCCCTGCCCTGCCCGGTCGCCGGCGCTGCCTCGGCCGCCCTCCTTGAGCATTCCGTGGAGGTCGGTCGAGGACGCATGCACGGCGGGCGCAAGCCCGAAGAGCAGGCCGGTGACGACCGAGACGAGCAGTGTGAAGGCCATCACCGGTGGGTCGATACCGATCTCGTCCGCGCGCGGCAGTTGGGCCGGATTGAGGGCGACGACCGAGCGGACGCCCCAGTACGCCAGCACGAGGCCGAGGACCCCGCCGGCGAGTGAGAGCAGCAGGCTCTCGGTGAGCAACTGACGCACGAGCCGGTCGCGGCTCGCTCCCAGGGCGGTGCGGACGGCGATCTCCTTGGAACGCGCCGCCGCCCGCGCGAGCAACAGGTTGGCCACGTTGGCGCAGGCGATGAGCAGCACGAAGCCGACCGCGCCAAGCAGCACGAGCAGCGCCGGCCGCACGTTGCCCACCGAGCGCTGGGCGAGCGGCGTCGTCACGAGGCTCCAATCGGGCGGATACGAATCGGGATGGCGCTGTTTGAGCTGCTCGGCGAGCGAGCGCATCTCGGCCGCGGCCTGCTCGAAGGGCACGCCCGGCCGCGTGCGCGCGATCAGGTTCAGGAACTCGTTGGTGCGACTGTCGTCGCCCAACTGCCCCGGGTCGAAGACCAGCGGCGCCCACAGGTCGACGTTCCGGTTGAAGAAGTCGCGGAATCCCTCCGGCATGACGCCGACCACCTGATAGCTCTCGCCGTTGAGCGACAGGGACCGGCCGACGACGCCGCGGTCGCCGCCGAGCAGCCGCTGCCAGAGCCCGTGGCTCAGCACCACCACGCGCTCGCGCCCGGCGCTGTCCTCGCCCGGCAGCAGCCCGCGGCCGAGCTGGGGCGGGACGCCCAGCGTGGAGAAGAAGCGGCCGGTGACCCGCGCCCCCGGCACCCGGACCGGCTCGCCCTGGCCGGTCAGATTCACCGCCCAGCCGGTCTCGACGGCCATCGACTCGAACGACCGGCCAAGCGCCTGGTAGTCGCGAAAGCCCGGCGCGGAGACGGGGGCCTTCATCGCTCCGAGCGAGGGATAGAGATGCTCGATGGTGACCAGCCGGCCGGGGTCGGCGTACCCCAGCGGCCGGAGCAGCACCGCGTTCACCGCGCTGAAGATGGCGGTGTTGGCCCCGATGCCGAGCGCGAGGGTGAGGACGACGACCAGCGTGAAGCCCGGGCTCTTCGCGAGCCGGCGGAAGCTATAGCGGATGTCCTGCAGCAGACTGTCCATGAATCGCTCGCGGGAGGGAGGCGACGTGCCGGGAGCACCCCCGCTTCGACGGGTCGAGGCGAGAAAAGGTTGCGCGCGGCCCCCTCAATCCTCCCACGCGGCGAGAAACGCCTCTTGGCGCGTCAGCCCCTCGCACTCGGCGTCGAGGGCGGCGTAGGCCGCGCCGTGATCGCGGCGGAACCGCTCGTAGGCGGCGCGCGTCTCCCACCGGTCGATCGTCAGAAAGCACGGCGGCGAGGACAGACGCTGAAACAGCTCCGTCGCCACGAACCCCTCCGCCTTCCGGAAGAACGCGACCCAGGCGCCGTCGGGCCCATACGCCGCCGTGAAGGCGGGGGCCAGCTCCTCCGTGGTCTCGAACCGCCAAAGGATGTGGAACATGCGGCTCAGGCCCGCCCGCGGATCTTGGCGACCCACCAGCGAAGCCCGACGAAGAGAAAGCGCCAGTCATGGAAGAATTCGGGGGGCTTGCCCTCGAACGCATGGCCGACGAACTGAAAGATCCAGCCGACCACGAACAGCGCCAGCGCCGGCCGCCAGAGCCAGTGCGCGACGAGCGCCGCGAGGAAGAGGACCAGGGAGAGCACGATCAGCGGAATCCCGATCGTGTGACAGATCCGGTTGACCGGATGCTCGTGGCTCTGCCCGTACCGGGCGATCCACTCGTCCCAGGAGCGGCCGCCGAGCGGGCTCACGGCCCCGCCTGGAGGGCGGCCAGCCCCGCGGCCGCGGCCTCGGCATCCTGCGAGGAGTTCATGCCGCTCACGCCGACGGCGCCGACGACCCTGCCGTCCACCCGGATGGGCACGCCGCCTTCGAGTGCCAGCATGCCGGGCACGCTCAGCAGCGCCACGCGTCCGCCGGCGATGCCGTCCTCCAGCGCCTTGGTCGGCCGATGCAGGCGGGCGGCGGTGCGCGCCTTGAGGATGGCGATGTCCTGGCTGGCCGGCTGGGTGCCGTCGAGGCAATGAAAGAGCATGAGCCCGCCGGCCCCGTCCACCACCGCCACCGCCACCGTCCAGCCGCGCTCGACGGCGTGCTTCTCCGCCGCCTCCGCCACGGCCTTGGCGGCCTCGAGCGTCAGGGCGCGGACGTCCCGCAGATGGGCCATGCCATGGCACTCCTTCCGGTGCGAGGACCTCGCGCCGGCGTCGGAGCGCGGCGCGGTCCTACTGGGCGGGTGGCGCGACGACGAGCAGGATGCGGTCGAGCGTTTCCTGGCGATCGCGCTCGCAGAGATCCGGCTTCTCGCCGGCCATGACCGCGGGCGCCACCCACTGGCTGGTGCTGGTGAGCTG
>DASSYY010000359.1:0-2969 GCA_035703025.1 Gemmatimonadales bacterium
GCGACCCGACGGTCGCCGCGCGTCTGCTCGTCGATACGATGTGGGCGGCTCGATTCACTGGCCCGCGGCCAGGGTAGTTCCGGTCACGGCGCGATAGCTGTTCAGGCGTCCGGCCCCGAAGGTGTTGTCCGGCCCCGACGCCCCGAGATCGTCGGCGGAGCTCAGCAGCCTGCTTCGCAGCTGGCTTCCTCGCAGCCCCGCCTTGGAGGCGACGATCGCGGCCGTCCCGGTCACCTGGGGCGCCGCCATCGACGTGCCCTGCAGCCAGGCGTACCCGCCGCCGAGGTATGAGCTGTAGATACAGCCCTCGGGTGTGGTATTGGAGTAGCAGTTGCCACCCGGGGCGGAGATGTCGAGCCCCGAGCCGAAGTTGGAATAGCTGGCGAGCTTGTCCTGCCACTGGGTGGCGGCCACAGAGATGGCGTTCGGGTCGCACGCGGGACACGACACCGTCGAGGTGCCGTTGTTGCCCGCCGAGGCGATCACCAGCACGTTCTTGCCGACC
The DNA here is from genome assembly GCA_035703025.1 of Gemmatimonadales bacterium. Classification (GTDB taxonomy): domain Bacteria; phylum Gemmatimonadota; class Gemmatimonadetes; order Gemmatimonadales; family GWC2-71-9; genus CAVVWJ01. Next base: position 506 of record DASSYY010000359.1, read on the forward strand.
GCGTACGCGATCGCGTCCTTCTCCGCCTGGGACTCGCTGCTGCCGCCCAGGCTGAGGTTCATGGCGACCATGTTGGGCTGGTCCGCCGCCGCGCGGATGGCGCTGACGATCGCCGACGTCGGGCAGCCCCGGCGGCCGCAGACCTTCTGCACGTAGACCTTCACGTGCGCCGCCGCGCCCGACACGCCCGCCACGCCCACCGTCGACCCGGCCATCGTGCCCGTGGTGTGGGTCCCGTGGCCCTCGTCGTCACTCGGATCGCCGTCGTTGTTGTACCAGTCCCGGCCCAGAATGAGGCGGCCGGTGAACTCCGGATGCGTCGGGTCCACGCCGGTGTCGATGCTGCCGATGACGACGTCAGCGCCGCCGCCCGCGTAGCTGCCGGCATTGCCCCCCGGCGCTCCGTCCTCGTCGGCATCGGAGGTCGAGGCATAGGAAGACGGCAGCGGCTGGCCCTTCGACTTGCCGCTCGTGAACTTCATGTTCAGCCCGCCGGTATTATAGAACGCCCAGAGGTTGGAGTTGATCGCCGTCGGCTGCCGCAGATAGTTCGGCTCGGCGTACGCCACGCGCGCGTCCCGCGCGAGCGCCCTGGCCGCCGCATGCTCCGCTCCGACCGCACCCTTCAGCACCACGAAGGCGTCCTTGTACCCGCGCCCGCTCAGGGTCAGGCCGTGCGCCTTGCCGACCGTCGCCGCGTCGGCGCCCGCCTTGAGCCTCACGATGACTTCCCCGGGCATGACCTGCTCGGGTCCAGTGGAAACGCGCAACCCCCGCAGGGAAAGGTCGGCAGGGGTCGAATTGGTGTCGGGCTGGACGGCGTCGTCCGAACAGGCGGCGACACCGGCCACGACGGCGGCCAGCAGCAGCGGACGCAGACGACTCATGACATCTCCCTCGAGGTGAACGGCCACGCTTGAACAAGTTGGGCGTCGAGCGGATGGTGCGGGAAGGCCGGACCGGACCCGCATTCCGAAACAACTCAACGGTACCTGGGCCCGCAAGCCGTGCAGCCCGTTGCACGCCTGGTCGGGTCCTCGCCGGCGCCAAAGGGACTAATTTTCGGCCATGGGCGCCCGCATCCTCCACGTCGACCTCGACGCGTTCTTCGTCGAAGTGTGCCGCCAGCGGCATCCCGAGCTCCGGGACGTCGAGCTCCTGGTGGTCGGCGGCCGGCGCGACCAGCGTGGGGTGGTCCAGTCGGCCTCGTACGGCGCCCGCCGCTACGGCATCCACGCCGGCATGCCGATCGCGCAGGCCGTCCGGCTCTGTCCCCAGGCCACCTTCTTCCAGGGCGCCTTTCCCGACTACCGAGACGCCTCCCGCGCGGTCCACGTCGTGCTGGAGCGGTTCAGCCCGACGGTCGTGATGGCGTCCCTCGACGAGGCCTACCTCGACTTCGCCGGGACCGAGCGATTGTACCCGGTCTCGCTGCTGCCCATCGCCGAGCAGCTCCGCGACGAGGTCCGGCGCGACACGGGCCTCGACTGCAGCGTCGGGATCGGCCCCAACCGGATGATCGCCAAGCTGGCTTCCGATGCGGCGAAGCCGCGGGGCCTGATGGAAGTGCGCGCCGGATGGGAGGAGGGCTTTCTGGCAGGACTCGCGCTCAAGGCGATGCCGGGCGTGGGACCCAAGACAGCCGCGCGCTGGGTCGACCTGGGACTGGTGGATGTCTGGCAGGTGCAGCAGATGGACGAGGCGGCCCTCGAGCGACTGATCGGCCCCGAGGCGCGGGCGCTCAAGCGTCGGGTGCACGGGTACGGCGGCACGACACTCCGGGGCGGGCGGCTGCCCCGGTCGGTGAGCCGCGAGACGACGCTCTCCCGGGACCTGCGCGACCCCGCGAGCCTCGAAGCCACGCTCTCCCTGCTCACGGCGCGCGTGGCGGGACAGCTCAGGGACGAGCATCTCGTCGCCCGGACCGTCACTCTCAAGCTTCGGCACGACGACTTCCACACCGTCACCCGGCGGCACACGCTGGAGGTCGCCACCGATCTCGACAGCGAGCTCTACGCCACAGCACGCGAGCTCTTCCGGGCGGCGTTCGCCGATGTGCGCGGCCGGGACCGCGGCGTCCGGCTGATCGGGATTTCGGCCACCAATCTGGGCCACGCGGCCGAGGCCGATCTGTTCGAGCCGCCCGCACGGCGGCGCCTGCGCGACCTGTCGGCCGCGGTGGATCAGCTGCGCGAGAAGTTCGGGTTCGCCGCCGTCACACCGGGCAGCGCGCTCGGCGCCAGGCGCCGGCGGCGGGACTCGGAATAGCTCGCGCGCTTCGCCGCGGCGATCAGCGAGCCCGCAGGTCCTTGTCCTCGAAGCGCAGGCCCACGGTCCCGTTCGCGCTCGTCACCTGCGGCCCCAGATCGCGAAATTCCGCGGCTCCGGTGGGCGCGCGCGCCCGCACGCTGCTGTTCTGGTACAACGGGTAGTAGCCGACGAACACCCGGCGGGCGCCGGGGCG
>DASSYY010000002.1:0-3256 GCA_035703025.1 Gemmatimonadales bacterium
CTCGCCCAGATGCGCGGCGAGCGCCTCGATGCTCGGGTGCTCATAGACCAGCGTGGGCGGCAGTTCGCACCCGAGCAACTGCTCCAGCTCGCCTGAGAGGGACACGCCGTCTACTGACGACAGGCCCAGGCTGTCGAAGGGCGCCCGCACGTCGATCGCGGACGGAGCGATCCCCACCACGCGGGCGATCTCCGCGACGAGCCAGGCGCGGATCGCGTCGCTCCTCAAGGCTCACCCGCCGGTGATGCGGCTTCGACCTTGGGCTTCCCCGCCCCGCCGCCCACCTGCATCTGCCAGAGCGCCGCCATGCCCGGCCGCCTGTCGGGGGTGAGCTCCTCGGTCTGCCCGCTCTGCATCGCCCACAGGCGGGGGTACGCCGGCACACCCTCGATCGCTGCCGGCGCGTCCAGCGGAGGCACCCGTTCCATGGCGGCCGCCACGTAGGGCTCCAGATCCTGCCGTTTCTGACGCTGGCGCTCGATGTCCCGCTCCTGAAACGGCGGCAGCACCTCGGCCGCGAACAGCTCCAGGGACTCGCAGACGTGCTCCTGGCGATAGTTGCCGCACTGCTGGAGCAGGATGACCTGGTCCACGCCGGCTTCTTCGTAGGCCCGGAAGTTGTCGGCCAGCTCCGCCGGGCTGCCGATGCCGCCCATCCCGGCCTTTGCGCGCTCGCGCTGCACCGCTTCCTCCGGCGACGCCGGGCGGCGCTGGAACTCCTGCCAGAGGTCGAACCGGCCGGGCACGTGGATGCCGTCTCGCCAGTAGTGTCCCAGGCCGGCCGCGAAGAACTGCGCCCCCTCGACCCCACGGGCGCGGGCGACCACCGGATCCCGGTGGCACATGAACCCGTTGAGGACCGCGACGTTCGGGTTGACTGCCCGGCCGATCGGGGTGCATTGGGTCCTGAACGTCTCGTAGTACTCCTCGACCCAGAAGCGGGCTTCCCGCGCGTCGGTGAACGCGAACGTCAGCGCGCCCATGCCGAGCCGCGCGGCCAGCTTGAGGCTGTCGCGGTTCGAGCAGGCCGCCCAGAGGGGAGGATGTGGCTTCTGCAGGGGCTTCGGGACGACGTTGCGGGCGGGCATCGAGAAGTAGCGCCCCTGATATCCCGGATACGGCTCGAGGCACTGCATCCGCACGCACTCGCGCACGGCCTCGGCCCACATCGGCCGCTTGTCGACGAAATCGACGCCGAAGCCTTCGAGCTCGAGGCGGGTCCCGGATTCTCCCGTACCCCACTCGACCCGGCCGCCGCTGATCAGGTCCAGCGTCGCGACCCGCTCCGCCACCCGCGCCGGCGCGTTGAAGTTGGGCGACATCACGGCGATTCCGTGCCCGAGGCGGATCCGCCGGGTGCGCTGGCTGCAGGCGGCGAGAAAGACCTCGGGAGCGGCGGAGTGCGAGTACTCCTCGAGGAAGTGGTGCTCCTGCGCCCAGACGTATTCGAGCCCGAGCCGGTCCGCCAGTTCGACCTGGGCCAGGGAATCGTTGAGGAGCCGCTGCTCGTCGCCATCGTTCCACGGGCGCGGAAGCTGAAGCCCGATGAAGATGCCGAACTTCATTCCTGACTCCACAGGTCGAGGGTTCCCGCCAGGTAGCCGCTTCGGCAAGCACCCCGGCGGATCTTTCCGCTCGTGGTCCTGGGAATGCCACCCGTCTTCACCAGCACCACGTCGTGCGCGCGGAGATCGTGGTGGGCGGCGATCGCGTGCCGGATGGCGCGCTGGAGCTCCCCGACGGCCGTCTCCGCCCGGCGAGTCGGAGACACCACGACGACGAGCTCCTCGCGGCCCGCCACCTCGACCGAGAACGCCGCGCACGCCTCAGGCCCGAGCGCCGGATGGCAGGAGGCGACCGTCCGCTCGAGATCCTGCGGATAGTGATTGGCGCCGTCGATGATGATCAGGTCCTTGATCCGGCCGGTCACGAACAGCTCGTCGTCGAGGAGGAATCCGAGATCGCCGGTCCGGAGAAAGGCCTCGCCGCGGCCTGCGAGGTGCTGCCCAAAGGTGGCGGCACTCTCCTCCGGGCGATTCCAGTAGCCGAGCGCCACGCTGGGCCCCGACACCCAGATCTCGCCGACCTGGCCGGGGTCGCATGCCGTGCCGCTTTCCGGGTTCACGATCGCGACGGGTGCCGTCGGCCTCCCCGAGGAGACGAGCGTCGCGCCGGCTGCGTCGTCCTCGACCGCGGGCACGGCGCGGTGGCGCGCCAGCTCGCCCGCCCGGAAGCGCCGCATGGTGGGCGCGGCTCGTCCGGGCGCGGCCGCGACCAGCAACGTCGCCTCCGCCAGCCCGTAGCACGGCTTGAAGGCCGCCGGCCGAAACCCGCACGGCCCGAAGCGCTCCGCGAACGCCCGTAGCGTCTCGGCCCGGACCGGTTCCGCGCCCGTGAATGCCACCACCCAGGTGTGCAGGTCGAGCGTGGAGCATTGCTCGGGCGTCACCCGGCGAAGGCAGAGGTCGTAGGCGAAATTGGGGCCGCCGCTCGCGCTCGCGCCGTAGCGCGCGATCGCCTGGAGCCAGCGGGCCGGCCGTTGGACGAACGCGGCGGACGGCAGAAGGGTGGCGGCCGTGCCCAAATAGAGTGGCGCGAGAATTCCGCCGATGAGCCCCATGTCGTGATGCGGTGGCAGCCAGCAGACACTCTCGGTCTCCGGCGGCTGGGCGAACGAGCGCTCGATCGCCCGGATGTTGGCAATGAGATTGCCGTGGCTCACCATCACGCCCTTCGGCTCGGTCGTGGAGCCGGAGGTGTACTGCAGGAACGCGAGATCCGATCCGCTCGCCTCGGGGTCGCGCCAGCCGGACGGATCCGCGTCGGGCAGGTCGTCGACCGCCAGCCAGCGCAGAGGAACCGAATCCTGGGCCGGCACGAGGTGGAGACGGAGCATGTCGAAGGTCCGGGCCGTCGTGAGCGCGACCGCTGGCGTCGCGTCCCGACAGAAGCCGGCGAGCCTGGCGAGGAACAGCGGCAACCGGGACTGCACTGGCGGCGGAAGGACCACTGCGACCGCGCCGGCGTAGAGACAGCCGAAGTATGCGACGATGAACTCCAGACCGGGCGGGCAGGCCACGAGGACCCGCTCTTGGCATCGCCCGCCCACCTGCAACAACGACGCGACGATCCGGGCTCGCCGGTCCAGTTCGCCGTACGTAAGGCTCGCGTCGGGCGGCTCGCCGCTCGGGAGAAACCTGTAGGCCAGGCGCTCCGGCTGGTATGCAGCCCGCCAGCGTGCCGCGTCGACCAGCGT
>DASSYY010000005.1:0-15850 GCA_035703025.1 Gemmatimonadales bacterium
GCCCGCCCAGCAGCAGCGTGCGGCCGTCGATACCCCCGAGGAAGATCGCGTTCTGCAGCGGCGGCAGGACCAGCGCCGCCTCTCCGCCGGCGTGCCGCGCGGGGGCGGACTCCTGCGCCAGCAGGGACGCGAGCGGGAGGCTCCCGGCGACGAGCGCCACGAGCACCGAGAGGACGGTCGGAACGGCACGGCGGAGCGCCGAGCGCGAGAAGATCATCGGGAAACGCCTCCTGAGGATAGCGGTCGTGCGGGAGCGGAAGTCAGTACGCGCCGATCGGGCGGTGCGTCGGGTCTGCCAGCGTATGGACCACGGTCAGGAAGCGCTTGGCCAGCTTGTCGGCCTCGCTTTCCCCCACCTGGTTGGTCTCCACCGTCACCAGCGTGTAGTGCCCGCCCTCGGCCTGGGCGCTCACGGATACCTGCCCGACCGTGCCGGTGAAGCGCCGGCGGCGCGGCTGCTCCTCGACCGGCGTGAGCCGCGCGCCGAAGAAGGTGGCGGCGCGCGCGAGCACGTCCTCGGGCGGCAGGTGGGTGCGGTGGAAATACTTCATCAGGCGTCCTGGTAGTACTCGATGCCCAGATGGGTGATCTGCTCCTCGCCCATCAGGTAGCGGAGGGTGTTCTTGAGCTTGGTCTGCTGGATGAACAGGTCGTGCTCGGGGTACAGCCCCGGCGCCGTCTGCGGGCTCTTGAAGTAAAAGGAGAGCCACTCCTGGATGCCGCTCATCCCGGCCCGCTGGGCCAGGTCGAAGAACAGCGCCAGGTCGAGCACGAGCGGCGCGGCCAGGATCGAGTCGCGGCAGAGGAAGTCGACCTTGATCTGCATCGGGTAGCCCAGCCACCCGAAGATGTCGATGTTGTCCCAGCCTTCCTTGTTGTCGCCGCGGGGCGGATAGTAGTTGATCCGCACCTTGTGGTACATCTCGCCGTAGAGCTCGGGATAGAGCTTCGGCTGCAGGATGTACTCCAGCACGCCGAGCTTGCTCTCCTCCTTGGTCTTGAAGCTCTCGGGGTCGTCCAGCACCGCGCCGTCGCGGTTGCCGAGGATGTTGGTCGAGTACCAGCCCGCGACGCCGAGCATCCGGGCCTTGAACATCGGCGCGAGCACGGTCTTGACCATCGTCTGGCCGGTCTTGAAGTCCTTGCCGCCGATGGCGACGCCCTTGGCCTTGGCCAGCGCTTCCATGGCGGGGAAGTCGCAGGTGAGGTTCGGTGCGCCGTTGGCGAACGGGACGCCCTCCTGGATGGCGGCGTAGGCGTACAGCATGGACGGGGCGATCGTCTGGTCGTTGGCGTCCATCGCCTTCTCGAACGCCTCCAGGGTCCAGTGCGCCGGTCCCGGGCTGATGAAGATCTCCGTCGACGCGCACCAGACCATGACGAGCCGGTCGCAGCCGTGCTTGGCCTTGAAGTCGCGGATGTCCTTCCGGAGCGCCTCGGCCAGGTCGCGCTTGGTCTTCCCGGCCTTCACGTTCTTGCCTTCGAGCCGCTTCACGTAGTTCTGGTCGAACACCGCCGGCATCGGCTTGATGGCCTTGAGGAAATCGGCGATCGGCTCGAGGTGTTCGTGGCGGTCGAGCACACCCGCGTGGCGCGCCGCGGCGTAGGCGTCGTCCGGTACCGGGTCCCACGCCCCGAAGACGATGTCCTTCAGATCCGCCAGGGGCACGAAGTCCCGGATGAGGGGCGCCCGGCCCTCGGTGCGCTTGCCGAGCCGGATGGTCCCCATCTGCGTCAGCGAGCCGAACGGCTTCGCCGCGCCGCGGCGGACGTTCTCGACGCCGGCGATGAACGTCGTCGCCACCGCGCCGAGCCCGACGCAGAGCACTCCGAGCTTCCCCTGGGCCGGCGCGATGCGCCGGGCGGTCTGATCAGCCACTTGCTAGCGTCCTTTCGCGAATGAATCGAGCGGCACGCCCGCGTCCCGCGCCCGCGACGGTTCCTTGGCGTCGTCGGCGTGACGGTAGACGTACACGAAGCGCTGCACCACCGTGATGACCGAGGCGACGGCCAGCAGGGCCACGATGCCCTCGAGCAGCAGGCCGTGGGGTCCGGCGCCCACCAGCAGCGAAAACAGGCCCACCAGCAGGATCCGCTCGGCCCGCTGCGCGATCCCCACCTTGCAGTCGATGCCGAGCCCTTCGGCCCGGGCCCGGGCGTACGAGACCAGGAGCGAGCTCAGGATGGCGACCATGCAGGCCACCACCGCCGGGATCCGGTACGCCACGTCGGGGGCGGTCAAGAAAAAGGCGCCGATCCCGATGAAGGTCGCGCCATCGCCCACCCGGTCGAGCGTCGAGTCGTAGAACGCACCGAACTTCGTCACCATGGCGCCGCCGCGCGCCACCTGGCCGTCGAGCGTATCGGTGATGCCGCTCAGCAGCAGCAGGAGGCCGCCGATGCGGATGTGGCCGAGCCCGAACGCCAGCGCGGATACCAGCACCAGGCCGGTGCCGATCGTCGTGATGGTGTTCGGCCGCACGCCGGACCGGATGAGCCGCGCCACCAGCGGATCGACCGCGGCGTAGAACGGCTTCTCCAGCGCACCCAGCAGCTTCACGTCGTTTCGGTCCCCCGGAGAGCGTGACACGGGCCGGTCCCCGGACGGGCGGCCGGGCGAAAGGATAATCGGCAGAACTGGTTAGGGCAATTGGAAACGGGTGGGTACGGGCACGCTATTCCGGGTACAGCAGGAACTCGCGCCGCCGCGCCTTGAAGCGCTCCAGGTCCGCGGTCCATCCGCCGACGATCGCGTCTGGCGCGGTTCCGGCCTCGATCTGCTCCCGCAGCCCCACGCCACCCGCCAACCGATCGAAGTGCTTCGGAATCCAGTCGAACCGGTCACCGTGGATCGCGCGCACCGCGGCCAGCAGGTGCACGGCCGTCGCCGTCGGATCGTAGCGGTCCCGATCGGTGACCGCGAGCCGGATCCCCGCGAGCAGCGTATCGGCGTACTTCCCGTCGCCCGGACGGCCGGGCGTGAACGTCACCCCGGCGAACCGGACGCCCGGCAGCCGTGCCGCCCGCACGCGAGACAGCACCGCCGCGGTGTCGAGCCACGGGGCGCCGACCTGCTCGAACGGCGCGTCCGACCCGCGGCCCACGCTGAGATTGGTCCCCTCGAACAGGCAGAGCCCGGGATAGTGATAGAGGCTCTCGAGCGATCGCAGGTTGGGGCTCGGCGCGATGAAGGGCAGGCCGGCGGCGTCGAGCGGCTGCGCGCGCCGCCAGCCGGCCACGGGCACGACGGCGAGGTCGGTGGCGAGTCCCAGATCGGCCCGGGCGAGCCGGGCGAGCTCGCCGAGCGTCATGCCGTAGCGCATCGGCACGGCCAGCTGCCCGACCGGGGTGCGGAACGCGGTGTCGAGCACGTTCCCCTGCACCGGGCTGCCGATCGGATCCGGCCGGTCCAGCACCACCACCCGGATCCCGAGCCGCGCCGCCGCGCGCATCACCTCGATGGTCGTGAACAGATACGTGTAGTAGCGGGCCCCCGCATCCTGCAGATCCACCAGCAGCAGGTCCACGCCGTCGAGCATCGCCGCGGTGGGGGCGGTACTCCGGCCGTAAAGACTATAGATTGGTAGACCGGTGGCCGAATCGATCGACGAAGCGACCGTGGCGCCCGGGTCGGCCGCGCCGCGGAAGCCGTGCTCGGGACTGAACAGCGCCACGAGCCGCACGCCGGCCGCCCGCAGCCGCGTCACGTCGCTGATCCCATGGGCATCCACGCCCGCCTGGTTGGTCACGAGGCCCACCCGGCGGCCGCGCACTACCGGCAGGCTGTCGCTCAGCAGCACGTCGATGCCCGGGCGAACCGCCGGCACCGGCGCCTGGGCGGCGGGACCACGGGTCCCGCAGCCGAGCGACCATCCGCAGAGTCCCAGCACGACGAGAGTCCTGTGCACCCCAAGTACCTCGCGCTGATCGTGGTGATCCTGCTGGGCGCCTGTGGTCCGGCGCGCCCGGTGGCGACGCCCGCGCCGATGCCCATCGCCGGGACCGTCGGCCCCGAGACCGACGTGGAGGCCCTGCTCGCGGGGCTCGACGTGCGCGACCGCATCGCCCAGCTCGTGATGCCCTGGATCCCGGGCACCTACGCCGCCTACGACGACGACGGCTTCGAGCGCGCCGAGGCATGGGTCGACTCGCTCCACGTGGGCGGGATCATCGTCTCGGTCGGGTCGCCCCTCGACGTCGCCGCCAAGCTCAACCGGCTGCAGCAGCGCTCGGCCCTCCCCCTGCTCGTCGGCTCCGACTTCGAGGGCGGCACCAGTCTCCGGCTCAACGGCGGCACGCTCTTTCCTCCCAATATGGGCGTGGGCGCCACCGGGAGCGACAGCGCCGCCTACGATCTCGGCCGCATCACCGCGCTCGAGGGACGCGCCGTCGGCGTCCAGCTCGCCTTCGCGCCGGTCGCCGACGTCAACAACAATCCCGCCAATCCGATCATCAATACCCGGGCCTTCGGCGAGGACCCGGCCGAGGTGGGCCGCCTGGTCGCGGCCGAGGTGCGCGGCCTCCAGGACCACGGGATGCTCGCCACGGCCAAGCACTTTCCCGGCCACGGCGACACCGGCACCGACTCGCACCTGGCGCTGCCGGTCATCGGCTCCACGTGGGCACGGCTCGATTCGGTCGAGCTGGTGCCGTTCCGCGCCGCGATCGCGGCGGGCGTCGACGTCGTGATGTCGGCCCACATCGCGCTGCCGGGCATCGATTTCGGGCAGCTCCGTCCCGGCACCGTCGCCCCCAACGTCCTCACCGGCATCCTGCGGGATTCGCTCGGCTTCAAGGGCCTCATCGTCACCGACGCGCTCAACATGGCCGGCGTGGCCGACCGGTACGGCGCGGAAGCCGGCGTGCGTGCCTTCCTCGCCGGGGCCGACCTGCTGCTGCAGCCCGCCGACCCGCGCGCGGCGATCGACGCCATGGCCCGCGCGGTCGACCGCGGCGAGATCACCATGGAGCGCCTCGACACGTCGGTCCGCCGGGTGCTGGAGCTCAAGCGCCGGGTCGGACTCTTCGCGCGGCGCACGGTGCCGCTCGACAGCATTCCGGCCGTCGTCGGCAACGCCGCGTTCCAGGCCGACGCGGCCGGGATCGCCGCGCGCTCGATCGTGCTGGTGAAAGACTCGGCCGGCGTGGTCTACGGCCTGCCCAGGGAGCGGGCGCCGCTCACGCTGGTCACCTATGGCGAGGAGGACAACCGCATGGTCGGGGTGGCCCTCGCGCTGGAGCTCCGGGCCCAGGGCTTTCCGGTGACGCTGGCGCGGCTCTGGCCCGCCAGCGGCAGCGCCAGCTACGATTCCATCGCCACCACGCTTCGCCGGAACCCGACGGCTGTGTTCGCCACGGCCGACCGTCCGGTCGCCGGCCGCGGCACGATCGGGCTCCCCGCGGCACTCACGGCGCTCATCGCCCGCACGGCACGCGAGCGGCCCACGGTGCTGGTCTCGCTCGGGAATCCCTACGTGATCAGCGGCCTGCCCGAGGTCGGGTCGTACCTCATCGCCTGGCGGTCCAACGCCGTCACCGAACGGGCCGTCGCGCAGGCGCTCGCCGGGGCGGCGTCGATCACCGGCCGCCTGCCGATCGCGCTGCCGCCGGCGTATGCCCGCGGCCGGGGTCTGCAGCGGCGCGTGCCGTAGCGCCGTCCGCCCCGCGTCATCGAGTCAATCCGACTCGAGCACGATTCCTCTCACCCGGGACCGTCGATGCATCTCGCCTTCTCCGACTGGCTGATCATCCTGCTGTACTTCGCCATCTCCGCCGCGATCGGGCTGGCGTACACCCGCAAGGCGAGCCAGTCACTCGACGAGTACTTCGTGTCGGGACGCGCGCTCCCCTGGTGGCTCGCCGGCACGTCCATGGTGGCGACCACCTTCTCCGCCGACACCCCGCTGGTGGTGGCCGGTCTGGTGGCGCGGTATGGCGTGGCGGGCAACTGGCTCTGGTGGAACGGGGCGATCTCGGGAATCCTGACGGTCTTCTTCTTCGCCCGCCTCTGGCGGCGGGCCGGTGTGCTCACCGACCTGGAGTTCGCGGAGCTCCGCTACGGCGGCAAGCCGGCCGCGGCGCTTCGCGGGTTTCGCGCGCTGTACCTGGCACTCCCGATCAACCTGATCATCATGGGCTGGGTGACGCGGGCCATGGTGACGGTGCTTCAGATCTCGCTCAACATCAATCCCTGGAAGGCGGCGATCCTGCTCTTCGCCATCACGGCCGGGTACACGATCTTCTCGGGCCTCTGGGGCGTGGTGGTCACCGACACGTTCCAGTTCGTGGTCAAGATGGGCGGCGTAATCGTGCTCGCTGTGCTGGCGGTCCAGTCGGTCGGCGGACTCGACGCGCTCGCCCGTGGCGCGGAAGCGCATTTCGGCTCGCACGAGGCGGCCTTCGGCGTGCTCCCGCCGACGGACAAGGCCTGGCTTCCGATCTCGACGCTCCTCGTGTTCCTCGGCGTGCAGTGGTGGGCGGCCTGGTATCCCGGGGCGGAGCCCGGCGGCGGCGGATACGTCGCACAGCGGATCCTGGCGGCCAAGAACGAGCGGCACGGACTCATGGCCACCCTCTGGTTCAACATCGCCCACTACGCGCTCCGCCCGTGGCCGTGGATCCTGGTGGGCTTCGTGGCCCTGATGAAGTACCCGGGGCTGGCCAATCCGGAAGAGGGCTACGTCCGGGTCATGGTGGAGGTGTTGCCGTCGCCGCTCCGGGGCCTGCTGGTCGCCACGTTCGCCGCCGCGTACATGAGCACGATCGGCACCCACCTCAACTGGGGTGCCTCCTACCTCGTCAACGACGTGTACCTCCGGTTCATCAAGCCCAACGCGAGCGACCGCGCCCGGGTCCTGGCGTCCCGCGGGGCCACGGTAGTCCTCATGCTGCTCTCGCTGGTCGTGATGGCGTACCTCAAGAGCGTGGAGCAGGGCTGGAAGCTGCTGATCGGTCTCGGCGCCGGGACCGGTGCCGTGTTCATCCTCCGGTGGTACTGGTGGCGGATCAACGCCTGGTCGGAGATCAGCGCGATGGCGGCCTCGTTCATCACCTCGATCGCCCTGCACCTGGCGCACGTCGATGCCGGCGACACGTCAAGCACCGACTACGCCAAGGCCATGCTCATTACGACCGTGGTCGCCACGACGGTGTGGCTGACGGTTACCTATCTCACACCGCCGGAGCCCGACGAGGTCCTGGACCGGTTCTATCGCAAGGTCCGGCCCGGCGGCCCCGGCTGGCGCCGGGTGGCCCAGCGGCTGGGCTACGGCGACGACAGGATCCCCGGCGGCGCCTTGAGCTGGGTCAACTGGGCGGCCGGGGTCGCGGCCGTGTACTCCGCGGTCTTCGGGGTCGGGGAGTTCCTGGTGGGCAGCGCCGCCAGCGGGTGGCTCTATTCGGCCGTCGCGGTGGGGTCTTTCTTGTTGATCCAGCGTAACTTGCGAGCCGACGAGCAGCTGGCCGCCCACGTTGACACGGCGCTCGATCCCCGGTTAGGTTTGGACCCAGGAAAATGAGGTCCACCAGCGGTCCGTACGGAAGGAGCAAACGCAATGAGCAGCATCGAGCAGCAGTCCCCGGCCACGGGGTTCAACATGACCCTGACCGAGCGGGCGGCTGAAGAGGTGCGGAAGTTCATCGCCCAGGAGCAGGTCTCGCCCGAGACGGCGGGGCTGCGGGTGAGCGTGCTGCCCGGCGGCTGCTCCGGCTTCAAGTACAGCCTCAACATCGAGGAGCGCGCGCTCGAGGACGACATGGTCCACGAGATCAACAGCGTGCGGGTCTTCGTCGACGGCTTCAGCGCCCAGTATCTGGCCGGCGTCACCATCGACTACGTCAGCTCCATGCAGGGGTCGGGGTTCACGTTCAGCAACCCCAACGCGTCCGGCGGCTGCGGCTGCGGCAGCAGCTTCACCGCCTGAGCACCGTTCCGACCTGATCGCCCCGGGGCCCACCGCCATCTGGCGCGTGGGCCCCGTTGTCGTCCGCCCCCGCGAGGACTCCGCGCCTGCACACACTCGACCTCGCCGTCGTCGGGCTGTACTTCGCCTTCACCCTCGGCGTCGGCCTCTGGGTGTCGCGCCACCAGCGGAGCGCGGCCGACTACTTCCTGGGCGCGCGCGATCTCCCCGCCTGGGCCATCCTGCTCTCCATCGTCGCCACCGAGACCAGCGCGCTCACCGTCATCTCGATCCCCGGGATCGGCGCCCGCGGCGACCTCACGTTCCTGCAGCTCACCATCGGATACCTGGTCGGCCGGATCGGGGTGGCCATCTGGCTCCTGCCGGGCTACTTCCGCGGCGATCAGGAGACGGCCTATGCCCGGCTCGAATCGCGCTTCGGCGTGGGCACGCGCCGGCTCACCTCGCTCGTATTCCTGGTCTCCCGCTTCCTGGGCGACGCGGTCCGGGTCTTCGCCAGCGCCATCCCGCTGGCCCTGATCACGGGCTGGAGCGTTCCGACCGCGATCGTGGCGATGGGCGTCGTCACGATGGTCTACACCTGGTTCGGCGGCTTCAAGGCGGTGGTGTGGACCGACGTCCTCCAGCTCACGGTCTACCTCGCCGGCGGCGTCGGCGCGCTGCTGATCGCCTGGCGCCTGGCCGGCGGCGCCGACGTCGCGCTCCTGGGCGCCTACGGCGCGAACAAGCTCCGGCTGTTCGACTTCGAGCCGAGCCTGACGCACACGTACACCTTCCTGAGCGGGCTGGTGGGCGGCGCCCTGCTCTCGGCCGCGTCCCATGGGGCCGACCACCTGATCGTGCAGCGACTCCTGGCCACGCGCTCGCTCCGGGACGCACGGGTGGCGCTGGTCGGCTCGGGCGTGATGGTGATGCTTCAGTTCACGCTGTTCTTGCTCGTCGGCTCGGCCATCTGGGCGGCCGGGCTCGCCCGGGGGACCACGCCGAGCGACGAGCTCTTCCCGTCGTTCGTCGTGAACCACCTGCCGGTCGGGCTCGCGGGACTGGTCATCGCGGGCATCCTGGCCGCGGCCATGGGCACCCACAGCTCGGCGATCAACTCCCTCGCCAGCTCCGCCACGCACGACCTCTACGCCTCCTGGACCGGCCGCCGCGATCCCAAGCACCTGCTCAAGGTGGGCCGGCTGATCTCGGCGGTGTGGGCCCTGGGGCTGATCGGCGGCGCGCTCTTCTTCCACGCCACGGCCGGCGGCGGCCAGACGCCGGTGGTGGTGCTCGCGCTCTCCATCGCGTCGGTCACGTACGGCCCGCTGCTCGGCACGTACTTCCTGGCCGGGCGCTGGCCCCGCGCGCGCGGCCGCGACGTGGTCGGCGCGGTGGCCGTCACCGTCGCGATCATGCTCGTCGTGGTCTTCGCCAAGCGGATCTCGGCCACGGCCGGGCTCGAGTGGCTGGAGCCGGTCGGCCGCCTGGCCTGGCCCTGGTACGTGCCGCTCGGCACCCTGCTGGCCGTCGGCACCGGAGTGCTGCTCAGCTATCTTCCCGACCGGACGCAGGCATCCACTTCACGGTGAGCGAACGGTGACACGGATCTTGATCGGAGCGGACGTCGGGGGCAGCAAGACCGCCGTCGGGGTAAGCGATGGCGAGACGATGCTCGCGCGCGCCGAAGGGCCGGGGGCCGCGGTCCGGCCCGGACGCGCCCTCGCCTCCGCCACGGTCATCGCCGACGTGGTGCGCCGCGCCCTGGCCGGCGCCGACCGGCTCCGGGGCGACGTGCTCTACGTTGGCGCCGCCGGCGCCGGGCGCGAGCCGGAGCGGGACGAGCTGCAGAAGGCGCTCCGCACCGAGAACCTCGCCGCTACGGTCGTGGTCTCCACCGACATCGACATCGCGCTCGCGGCGGCGTTCGGCGACGGCCCGGGGATCGTCGTGAGCGCGGGCACCGGGAGCGTGGCGGTCGGGAGGGGCCGGACGGAGAAGCGGCATCGGATCGGCGGCTATGGCTGGCAGATGGGCGACGAGGGCAGCGGGTATGCGATCGGCCGCGCGGCGCTCGGGGCGGTGAGCCGGGCCGCCGACGGTCGGAGCCCGCGCACCGCGCTCAGCGAGCGCGTCCTGGCCGTCACCCGGAGCGAGGATTTCGACGCGCTGGTGCGCTGGGCCGCGGGGGCGTCACCGGCCGAGGTCGCGGCGCTCGCGCCGCACGTGCTGGACGTGGCCGCGCACGGGGACATCCTCGCGCAGGGGATCGCGGACTACGCCGCGCGCGAGCTGACCCAGCTCGTCATCTGCCTGTTGCCCAAGATGGACGTGGAGCCGCCGGTGGGGGTGGCGATCACCGGCGGCCTGCTGGCGAAGGACGGGCCGCTCCGCCGGAGCGTGCTGGCCCGGCTCAAGGAGGAGCCGGGGCTCGTGCCGCTGGAGACTCCGGTCGATGCGGTGGACGGCGCCGTCCGGCTCGCGGCCAGAAGCGCCTAGCGCGGCCCCCCGGCGCCGGCTGCCGCCTCGCGCCGGTCGGCGGCGTTGCCGAGCCGGCTGTTGCGGGCCCCGTAGAAGAAGTAGATCAGCAGGCCCAGCACCAGCCAGATCCCGAACCGGATCCAGGTGATCGTCGGGAGCTGCAGCATGAGGTAGAGGCAGGTCACGATCGAGATGATGGGCGTGAGCGGCACCCAGGGCGCGCGGAACGGGCGCACCCGGTCCGGCTCAATACGCCGCAGCACGATGACCCCCGCCGAGACCAGCACGAACGCGAACAGCGTCCCGATGTTGGTCAGGTCCACGACCTCCGCGATGTTGGCGAACGCGGCGAACGTGGCCACGAACAGCCCCGTGATGATGGTCCCGATGTAGGGCGTCTTGAACCGCGGATGCACCCGTGACAGGAACGGGGGCAGGAGTCCGTCGCGCGCCATCGACATGAAGATCCGCGGCTGGCCCAGCTGGAACACCAGCAGCACGCTGCTCATCGCAATCACGGCACCGAGCGATACGATGAAGCGCGAGAGCATGAGCAGCCGGGGGGACCCATCGGCCAGCGCCAGCGCCGTCACCATGGGCTCGGCGGTGCCGAGCTTCTGCCAGGGCGCCATCCCGGTCATCACCAGCGCCAGCACGATGTAGAGCACCGTGCAGACCACCAGGCTCATGATGATGCCAAACGGCATGTCGCGGGCGGGGTCGCGCGCCTCCTCCGCGGCCGTGCTGGTGGCGTCGAAGCCGATGTAGCTGAAGAAGATGATGGCCGCGCCGGCGCTGATCCCGGCGAAGCCGTTGGGCGCGAAGCCGCCGGTGGCGGGGTTGGTCCAGTTCTCCGGCTTGATCAGCGTGGCGCCCACCGCGCAGAAGAAGAGAATGATGCCGATCTTGAGGATCACCATCGCATTGTTCGAGTTCGCGCTCTCGCGGATGCCGATCACCAGCACCACCGTGATCAGCGCCACGATCAGGAACGCGGGCAGGTTGGCGACCACAGGGAAGCCGAACAGGTGGGGCGCGGTGGTGAGGGCGGAGGCGAGATACTGGTTGGTCGCGTCGGTGGCGCCGCCCGCGAGCGCCTCCGCCGCCATATGGGCCGATCGGTAGTCGGTCGCGAGCCACGCGGGCATCGCGATCCCGAAGTGGCTCAGGAGCTCACGGAAATAGCCGGACCACCCGATCGCCACCCCGATGTTGCCCACTGCGTACTCGATGATCAGGTCCCAGCCGATGATCCAGGCCACCAGCTCGCCAAGCGACGCGTAGGCGTACGTATAGGCCGATCCCGAGATCGGCACCATCGCCGCGAACTCGGCGTAGCAGAGCGCGGCGAATCCGCAGGTGAGGGCGGTCAGGAGGAACGAGATGACGATGGCGGGGCCGGCGCCCGGCCGGAGCGGGTCGCCTACGATGGCGGTGCCGGTCGTCGCGAAGATGCCGGCGCCGATGGTGGCGCCGACGCCGAGCGCGGTCAGGTGCCACTTGCCGAGCGAGCGCTTGAGACCGCCGCGCTCGAGGATGTCGTTCTCGCAATCCTCGACGGACTTCCGCAGAAAGAGCCGGCTCATGACGCCCTCGGTACGGGGAGACTGCTGACCTGCTAGGAGCTTCGCTTGCCCGGCAAGGTGAACGTGACGGTCGTCGTGCCGGCCACCCTGCTGCCGTCCGGGGCCCGGGCGGGCGTGAACCGGAACGCCCGGATCACCTCGTCGAACTTGCGGGCATAGTCCCGGTCATCGATGGCGGGCTCGACCTCGTAGCGGTCCACCTGTCCGTCCACGCGCACCCAGAACGTCACCGCGAGCGAGGCACCGCGCAGCTCTTTCGGCGGGGTGTCGAACGGGAAGGCGAGGTCGCGGAGCTCCGGGGGACGGATCGTTCCGCCCTGCCCGCCCCCACCTGCGCCGGGCCCGGTTCCGGGCCCCTGGCCAGGGCCGATCCCCGCGCCGGTGCCGCCCCCGGCGCCCCCGCCGGCCCCACCCCCGGCTCCGGGCCCCGCACCGGGTCCGGTTCCCGCCGCGGCAAGCGCGGACGGGGGCTGCGTGTCGATCGGCGCGGGTGGAGGAGTGGGCGCCTCGGCCGCCGGCGTGGGCGGCGGGACCGGCGGCGTCACGACCGGCTCGGGCTCGACGCGGGGGCGAGGCGGCGTGACCGAGGTCTGCCGCGGCATGGTCGGCTCCCGGGCCGGCGGCAGGGTAATATAGGCCACCCGGGACCCTCCGCCACCGCCGCCACCACCGGCGGCCAGCGCCGGATCGCCGGGGGCCAGCGTTCGGGACCAGAGCCGCTCGCCGCTCCGCACCGCCAGCGCGATGATCAGGGCATGGAGCAGCACCGACAGCAGCAGGCCGCCGTAGCGGCGCCGCGAAGCAGGGAGGGCGAGCTGGAGAGGCGTCGGTGCGCGCGTACGGTCCCTCGGCGGCGAGCGGATGGGTCAGACGCGAAACATAACGGGCGGGGCCGGCCGCCTGATCCAGAGACGCGCCGTCGACCCCTCAACGCACGCGCGGGGACCGGATCCCGGTCCCCGCGCGCGGACTGCCTGTGGGCCTGCCGCCTACTTCGTGTTCGCCTCCTGCGGCGTGAACCCGATGATCTGGACCCCGGCGCCCCGGGCGACGTCCATGGCTTCGACGACGTCCTGGTACAGCCGGTTGGGGCCCGCCTTGATGAACAGCAGCTTGGCGGGACGCTGGTCGTAGATCGCGTGGATCTGCGTGTCGAGCTGGTCCTTGGGGACCGGCTGACCGTTGATCGTGTAGCTGCCGTTGTCCGCCAGCTCGAGCACGATCTGGCTGGGCGGCGTCTTCGTGGTGGTCGTCTCGTCGGGCGGCGGCACCTGCACGTCCAGCGCCATCCGGGAGAGCGGCTGCGTGATCATGAAGATGATCAGCAGCACCAGCAGCACGTCGATCATCGGCGTCACGTTGATGTCCGACTGGACACCACCGCTGGATGCTCCGGCGGTCATCGCCATTACTTCTTCTCCTTCTTGTCCTTGTCCGCCTGGAACAGCCCGGTGTTCTTGGGCTCCGTGATGGCGGCCATGACGCGGACGCCGCTCCGGCGGGCGGTCTCGACGGCTTCCTGGATCTTGGAGTACTTGAGCTTGTTGTCCGCCTTGAAGTACAAAATCTTGTCCTCGGTCCTGGCCGCGTAGATCCCGCGGAGCTGGTCCTCCAGCGTCCCGTTGGGCAGCGCCCGGCCGTTCAGGAAGTACCGGCCGAACTCGTCGATGCCCAGGACGACCTCGTTGTCACCTTCAGGCCGCGGGTCCAGGTTCTTCCCCTTCGGCAGGGTCGCCTTGAACCCGGCGGCGATCAGCGGCGTCACGATCATGAAGATGATCAGCAGCACCAGCATGACGTCGATCATCGGCGTCACGTTGATGTCCGCCTTGACGGCCGATGAGCCCGAGTTAGCCGTGGATATGGCCACTGCCGGTCACCGCCTTCTGGGCCTGGAATTCCTTCGTGAAGATCGAACGCCCGAACTCGCTCCCCACGCTCTTGATGAGGTAGTCGATCAGCTCTTTGGAGGTGTAGGTCATCTCGACCGTGAGGTTCTCGATCTTGGTCGTGAAGTAGTTGTAGGCCCACACCGCCGGGATCGCGACCATCAGACCGAAGGCCGTCGTGATCAGCGCCTCGGCGATACCGGCCGAGATGCCCGCGAGGCCGCCGGAGGCGCCCTGCGCCGCCATGCCCACGAACGCGTTCACGATACCCATCGTGGTGCCGAGGAGGCCGACGAACGGCGCCGTCGAGCCCACCGTGCCCAGCACGCCCAGGCCCCGCTTGAACTCGGAGAGCACGATCAGCATCTGGCGCTCCACCGCCCGCTCGGCCGAGTTGATGTCGGCGGCGGTGATGGTGGCGCGGTCGCGAAGCAGCGGCTTCACCTCGGCCAGGGCCTCGCCCAGCACGCGGGAGACGTGGCTCTTCTTGTTCTTCTCGGCCAGCGAGATCGCCTGATCGAGATTCTCCTCCTGGATGGCGCGGGAGAACTGGGGCGCGAACTTCCGCGTCTCGGACTCGCTGCGCTTCAGCTGGACGAGCTTGGTGAACACGATGGTGAGCGAATAGATGGACATGATCGCCATGACGACTACGATGCCCTTGGCGAAGCCGCCCATCTGGGCCCACAGGTGGAGCAGATCGAGACTCATGTTGCCGTGCCTCCTGGGCAGGAAAATGGCTTACTGGCCGACCTTGAACGAAATGCGCTGCTGGACCAGCTGACGAACGGGCTGGCCCTTGAACTTGGCCGGCTTGAATACGCCCTTGGAAATCGCTTCCTTGGCCGGCTCGACGAACGCCGGATGCGTCGTCTTGAGCACCTTGAACGAGCCCGGCTCCGCGTGGCCGGTCGTGTCCACTACGTACTGCAGGTCCACGGCGCCCGCGATGCCCGCGCTCTGCAGCACCGGGGGATAGCGGGGCGTCGGGATGGAGATCGGCTGGACCGGATCGTCCAGCTGCGCCTCCAGGAAGACCTCGCCCGACACCGGGACCGGTCCCGTCCCGCCCACGATGCCCGCGGCGATGCCGCCCTCGACGCCCTTACCGGTGAAGTCCTTCGGGTCGAAGGGCTTCTCGTTCAGGTCGATGGGCGGAATGTCCTTGGGGATGTCGGTCGGCGCCACGACCGTCTGGAACCCCTTCGGTGGGGGGTTCGCCGCCACGACGACATCCGGCGGCGGTTGATCAGGTGGCGGCGGCGGCGGCGGGGGTGGCTTGAGGAACACCATCGTAGTGTCGATGGGGCGGTTGTTGATGGTCTCCGCCACACCCTGGGTCGCCTTGATGGCCCCGAAGATCAGGCCAACATGGACGAGGACGGACAGAATCGACTGTCCGACTGTCCGCGACGCTTTCGGCTTCGACTCGATCAGATTCTCGAACACGCAACTACCTCCATGAGGGGAGGATGATCGTGCCCGACAAGCTATCACCCGCGGGATGGCTGGCTAGTAGCCTGAACATGACAATTCGATGACAACGGAATTAGGCGTTCTGCAACAGGCGGGTCACGAGGGAAGGATCGTCGGGAAACGAAACGCCGTCCCCCTGGAGTCGCCCTGAGCGGGGCGCGGGGGCAGGCGTCGGGACATGGCTCCCTGGCTTCGCTCAGGAGGATTCGGGTGGGCTCGAACCCTCCGCCGTTGCCGGCGCCGGCGGACCACCCCGCGGCAGCCGCACGGTGAACATGGTTCCCCGCCCCGGCCGGCTCTGCACAGTGATCGACCCGCCGTGCGCCTCCGCGATCCACTTGGTGATGGCGAGTCCGAGTCCCGTCCCCGGCCGCTGCCCCGTGCGCGACCGGGCCGGATCGGCCCGCCAGAAGCGCTCGAAGATATGGGGCAGGTCCCCGGGGGCGATGCCGATGCCGGTATCGCGCACGGTTATCGTGACCGCGCCGTCCTGCTCGGCCAGGCTCAGGTCCAC
>DASSYY010000251.1:0-2969 GCA_035703025.1 Gemmatimonadales bacterium
TATCGGGCGCCGGGCGAAGCGGGCGCGGCTCGGGCAGCACCGCGACCGACTGCGGACGCGGCGACACCACCGGCCGGGTGGGCCGCTCGCCTGCGATCCCGGTGCCGGCGCGCCCCTCGGCGCGCGGCACCCGATAGGGCATCGGCACGGCGACGGGTCCCTCCGCGGGCGGCGCGAGCACGATCAGCTCCGCCGGGCGGTGCGGCAGCACCGGCTGGCGGCCTTCGACCCATCCGAAGAGCAGCAGGCTGTGCACGGCGATGCTGGCCGCGATCGCGAGCCGCGGCCAGTGCGTTCGTGGCGGAAGCCGGACTTCAGGTGGCCGAGGCAAGCGCTCCTCGATTGACGGCCTCGAGGGTCTGGCCGAGCCGGGCGGCGGCGGCGCGGAGGCGGTCCGCCCCCACGGTGAGCGCGATCCGGAAGAAGCCTTCGCCGGCCGGCCCGAACGCGCTGCCCGGCAGCACGACGGTGCCCGTCTCCTCGAGCGTGCGCTTGGCGAACGCAGCCGAGCTGACGCCGGCCGGCAGCGCGATCCACAGGTACATGGCCGCCTTCGGCGCCTCCAGCGTGAAACCGGCGTCGCGCAGAGCCGCTACGGCGGCGTTGCGCCGGGCCTCCAGCTCGGCCCGGATCGGCGCGACGAGGCTCTCGGCCTGGTCGAGCGCGGCGGCCCCGGCCTTCTGCACCGCCAGGAACGGCCCGGTGTCGGTGTACGACTTCACCCGCGTGAGGGCGGTGATCAGCTCGGGTCGCCCCACGGCGAATCCGATCCGCCACCCCGTCATCGAGAAGCTCTTGGAGAGCGAGAAGAACTCGAGGGCCACGTCGCGCGCACCCGGGATCTCGAAGATGCTCGGCGCGCGATAGCCGTCGAACGTGAGATCGCAGTAGGCGTTGTCGTAGGCGAGCAGGATCCCGTGGCGCCGGCAGATGGCCACCGTGCGCTCGAGGTACTCGGGCGTCGCGACGGCGGCGGTCGGGTTGTTGGGATAGTTGACGAAGACCAGCTTCGCGCGCCGGAGCACCGCCTCGGGGACCTGCTCGAGGTCGAGCAGGAAGTCGTTCTCCGGCCGGAGCGGCGCGATGTACGGCTCCGCGCCGGCCAGGATCGAGCCGCCGATGTAGGCCTGGTAGCCCGGCTCGGGAACGATCGTCGCGTCGCCGGGATTCACGACGGCGAACGGCAGGTGGGACAGGCCTTCCTTCGAGCCGATCAGCGGCAGCGTCTCGGTCGCCGGGTCGAAGCGCAGCCCGAATCGACGCTCCACCCAGCGCGACGACGCCTGCCGGAAGGCGGGCAGGCCCTGCTGAAAGCCGTACTTGCTGTAGGCGGGGTCGTGGAGTGCGTCGGTCATGACCTCCACGGCCACCGCGGGTGGCGGCGTGTCGTTGTCCCCTGCGCCGAGGTCGATGACGTCCATCCCCGCCTCGATCAGGCGGCGCTTGATGGTGGGGATCTCGGCGAGCGGGTAGCCCGGCAGGGCGTGGAGGCGCTGGCTGAACTCGATCATCGGCGGGTGCCGTCGCGAACGGGGTTGGAGAGCACGCCGACGCCGGGGATCTCGACCTCCACGACGTCACCGTCGTGGAGGGGCCCGACGCCGGCCGGAGTGCCGGTGGCGATCAGATCGCCCGGCTCGAGCGTCATGATGCCGCTGATGAACGACACCAGAAACGGAATCTTGAAGTGCATGTCGGCGGCCGGCGCGCGCTGGCGCTCCTGGCCGTTGACCCGGCCGACCACCTCGAGCGTGCGCCAGTCGAGCCCGGTCCGGACCGCCGGCCCGACCGGGCAGAACGTGTCATAGCCCTTGGCGCGGCCCCACTGGCCATCGGTCTTCTGCAGGTCCCGACAGGTGACGTCGTTGACGCAGACGAACCCACCGATGCCCCGCTCGGCCTCGGCCTCGCTCGCGTCCCGGAGCCGGGTGCCGATCACCACGCCGATCTCCGACTCGTACTCCACCTGGCGGGACGTCGGTGGCAACACGATCGCGTCCCCCGGGCCGATCAGCGCGCTGGGCGGCTTGAAGAAGAGCATCGGCACCGCCGGGACCTCATTGCCCAGCTCCTTGGCGTGGGCCATGTAGTTCCGGCCGACGCAGACGATCTTCGTGGGGCGCACCGGGATCACGCGATGGCCCCGATGCCCTGCCGCGCGAAGAAGTCCTCGCACTTGGTGCGGACCTGCGTCCAGGTCCCGATGATCCGTTCCGCTCGCGGGAGCCCGCCCAGCAGCAGCGGGCCGTAGCGCTTCGTGACGACCCGGCTGTCGAGCAGCACCACCACCCCCATGTCCTGGCGGCTTCGGATCAGGCGCCCGAACCCCTGCTTGAGCTTGAGCGCCGCGTGCGGCAGCAGGTAGTTCATGAAACCATCCTGCCCCTCCTCGGCCAGACGCTCCAGCCGGGCAGCGGTCAACGGCTCGCTCGGCACCTTGAAAGGTAGCTTGTTGAGCACGAGGGTGCGGAGCGCCCGTCCGGGCACATCCACCCCCTCCCAGAACGAGTCGGTGCCGAGCAGAATCGCGTTCTCCGCCTCGCGGAACCGGCGAAGCAGGATGTCGCGCGGGGCTTCGCCCTGCACCAGGATCGGCCAGCGGGTCCCCAGCACGGCGCGGACCTCGTGCGCCGCCTTCCGCAGGGACGCGTGGCTGGTGAACAGCACGAACATTCCGCCATCCGAGGCATAGGCCAGGTCGGTCACGACCTGCACCACCGCGGTGGCGTGGGCGTGCTCGTCCTCCCGCGGCTCGGGCAGGTCGTTGGGAATGCCGAAGACGCACTGCGAGGGATAGTCGAACGGGGACGCGAAGGCCTCCCGCACCGTGACCGGCGAGTCCTCGCCCGTCAGGCCGAGCCGCGATTCCAGGAACGCGAAGTCACCGCCGGCCGCCAGCGTGGCACTGGTGAGAACGACGGTGTCGAGCCGGTCGAACAGCAGGGCCCGCAACACCGGCGCCAGGTCGA
>DASSYY010000093.1:0-15200 GCA_035703025.1 Gemmatimonadales bacterium
TCCTTCGGAGCCAACGGCTTCGGCAGCGCGGTCTGGGTGCTCACGGCCTATTTCCTGGCGCTCGGCGCCGCCTCGGCCGGTGCCTGGCGACGGTGGGTGGCGGCTGGTGTGATCGCGCTCGCGATTCTCTTCGCGGGGCACTTCGTGGTCTTCGTCAGCATGGCGGCCGAGCTGGCCCGCCTTCTGGCCAGCTCGCTCGATCGGCTGGTGCTGCAGATATGGCCCGGCGCGCTGCTGCTGTACTTCATGTCCGTGCGCACGCTGGAAGAAGCACTGCCCGCCTCTCCCGCCATGGAGCAGAGTGGATGACCACCAGCCGCTGGCCGGCGCTCGTGGTGTGGCTCGTGTGGGCGACCGCGCTCGCCGGCATCCTCCTCGCCATCGGGCGCGACGGCCGCAACGTGCCGTTCGAGGAAGACTGGTTCATGGTGGGGCCGATGACGGGCCACGAACCCGATCTTCCCCAGTGGCTCTGGAGCCAGAACAGCGAGCATCGGCTGCCGCTTCCGCGCCTGGTCAACCTCGCACTGCTCCAGGCGACCGGCGACTTTCGGTCGACGATGGTCTTCGACGCCCTCGCGATCGCGGCGGCGGCGGCAGCCATGATCCTGGTCGCCCGCCGGCTCCGTGGGGGTCGCACCAGCCTGGCGGACGCCTTCTTCCCGCTGCTGCTCCTGCACCTGGGCAACTGGGACAATCTCGTCTGGGGCTGGCAGATCCAGTTCGTCCTGCCGACCGTGCTCGCCTGCGTCCTGCTGCTGGTCATCGTGGCGAGCCCTGCGGCGCCCTCGCGCGGGGCGGCCGCAGTGGCCGCGCTCGCGCTGATCGGGCTGCCGCTCTCGGGGGCCAACGGGCTCCTCTTCGCGCCGGCGCTCGGGGCCTGGCTGGCGTACGCGGCCTGGCACGGCGCGGGCAGGGGCGCCGCCCGGGGCAGCCTCCGGCTGCCGGTGGCGGCCGCGGGCCTCGCGATGGCCCTCTCCATCCTGTATTTCGTGGGCTACCAGTCGTCGCCCTGGAACCTGCCGAGCCCCGGTATGGGCGCGACGCTCGCCACGACCGGCAAGTTCCTGGCACTCGGCCTGGGGCCGGTGGCGGCCAAGCAGTGGCTGGTCTTCGGTGTCGCGGCCGTGGCCGTGCTCCTGATCGCCCTGGCCCAGCTCGTAACCGCCTATCGCGACGCCGGAGATGAGCGGCGCCGGATCCTCGGGCTGATCGCCTTCTTCGCCGCCGCGATCCTGCTGGCGCTCGCCGTCGGCTGGGGCCGGGCCGGACGGGCAGCCGAGTCCGGGCGGATGCCGTCGCGGTACGTGCTGCTCGCCGCCCCCGGCCTCTGCGCCGCCTACTTCACGGGCCTGCTGTATGGGCGCGGCTGGATGCGGCGCGCCTTCCCCGCTGCGCTCGCCGCCGGCATGGCGCTGCTGTTTCCGCTCAACACCTGGATGGGATTCGAGCGCCGGGCCTGGTTCGGCGCGGGCTTCGCGAGCTTCGAGCGCGACCTGGCCGCCGGCGCGTCCAAGGAGCAGCTGGCCCAGCGGCACCACGAGTTCATGCTGCACTGGGACGAGGCTCTGATGGCGACCAGCCTGCAGCAGCTGCACGACGCCCGCATCGGCCCGTTCGCGGCCTGGGAGCCGGAGCCGTGAGCGCGCTGCTCTATCCGCTCGGCTTCGCGCTGGCCCGCGTCCTGGCGATCGCCGCCGACAATCCGGGACAATACCGCCTGTCCGACCTGGCCATCGTGCTCGCCGTCGTGGGCGGGGCCACGGCACTGGCGATCGCCGCCACGTTCGGCGTGGTGCGGCTCTTCGACCGGACCGAGCGGGCAGCGCCGCTCGCCGCGGCGATCGCCCTGCTCGGCGTCGTCTGGTTCTACTTCTACGTGCCGGCGCACTTCGCGATCTACGGGCTGAGCCACCCGTTGGGCCGGCACAAGGTCCTCGTACCTGTGGGCGCCCTGGCGACGCTCGGCGTGGTAGCGTGGCTCGCGCGCCAGCCGCACCGGCGCCTGACGGTCATCGGCGCCTTCATGACCCGGTGCAGCCTGGTGCTGCTGGTCCTGGTGGCGTTTCAGGCCGTCAGGTCGGAGGGCCGCGGCCCGGGGATGGTGCGCCGGAGCAGCCTCGCGCGCACCCTGGCCGCGCCGGTCGGCACCGTGTCGCCGGTTCCGCCCGACCGGAATACGCCGCCGCGGGACATCTACCTGATCGTGCTCGACGGGCACGCCAACGCACGCGTGCTGCGCGAGGTCTTCGGCTACGACAACTCGCGGTTCGAGGACAGCCTCCGCGCCCTCGGTTTTCTGGTGCCGCGGGACATGCGCAGCAACTACGTGCAGACGTACCTGTCGGTCGCCTCGCTGCTCAACTTCTCGCAGCTCACGCAGCTCACCGAGGACCTCGGCGCGGCGAGCATGGATCACTCGCTGCCGACCTATCTCGTGAAGCAGAATCGGGCCGCGCGCTTCCTCAAGGCCCGCGGCTACCGCTACGTGCTGTTTCCCTCGGCGTGGTGGGCGGCGACGGCCAATAGCCCGCTCGCGGACGTGGAGTTCGATCCCCATCCCGGCTTCGACCTCGGCTACGAGGCGCGCCGCACCGAGCTCCGGCTCGCCCTGCTGCGGTCCTCGCTGCTGCGGTTCACCGGCCCCGCCAGCCGTCCCCAGGTCCCCATGACGGAGCAGTTCCTCCGCTCGTTCGAGGGGCTCCGGGAGATGCCGGCCGACCCGGCGCCTACGTTCACGTTCGCGCATCTGCTGCTGCCGCACATCCCCTACATCCTGGACGACCGCTGCCGCCCGCTCGCACGTGCGATTCCGGACGACATGGAGGCCGACACGCCCGAGCAGCGCGCCGCCTACGTCGCCCAGGTGGAGTGCGCCGACCGGCTGGTGCTCGACCTGGTAACGGCCCTGCTCCGGCGTTCGCCGACGCCGCCGGTGATCCTGCTGGTGGGCGATCACGGCTCGCGCTTCGCCGACATCGGATTCTACGGACATCCGGAGCGGGTCCCGGCCGCGTTCGTCCGGGAGCGTTTCGGCGCCTTCGGCGCCTTCTACCTGCCGGCCGGCGGCCAGCGGCCATTCCACGAGCCGGTGACCCTCGTCAACGTGCTGGGCAACGTCCTGCGGTACTACTTCGGCGCCGACGTTCCGCCCAGCAGGGACGACATGTACGTCTCGGGGCAGGAGCTGTACCGCTTCTACCGGGCCGACCCCGCGCTGCTCGAGCCCGGCGCCGCGGCGCAGGCCCACGGCCCGTGAGCCAGCCTGCCGTCGTGGTGCTCGGAGGCGGGCTGTCGGGCGTGGCCACCGCTTACGCGCTCGCCCGCGCGGGAGTGCGGGACGTGACCGTCCTGGAGCGGGGCGACCGGGTCGGCGGCCTCGCGGGCAGCTTCGAGCGCGAAGGGCGGTTCTATCCGCTCGGCTACCATCACATCCTGGACCGGGACCGTGTGCTGCTCTACTTCCTCGACCGGATCGGCGCCCTGCCCGACGTGCGCTGGCGGCGGGTGCGGATGCTGTTCCACCTCGGTGGCCGGGCCTACGACCTCGGGTCGCCCGCGGGGTTTCTCGGGTTCCCCATGTCGCTCCGCGACAAGGCGGGCTTCATCCGTCTCATGCTGAAGGCATTCAACAAGCGGGACTGGTCGGACTGGCAGGATCGGAGCGCCGCGGAGCTGGTGGACAGCTATGCCGGGGCGGGCACGCGAGTGGCCCTCTTCGAGCGGCTGACGCAGCTCAAGTTCGAGCTGCCCTGCGAGGAGGTCAGCGGCGCGTGGCTGGGCGCGCGGCTCCATTTCCGGGAGGGGTCGGCGCCGCTCGGGTACATTCCGGGCGCGAACTGGACCAAGGTGCTGTGCGACGGCGTGGCGCGGCTTCTCGCCGAGGAGGGCGTCACCGTCCGGCTCAACACCACGGTCAGCCGGCTGGTCACGGCCGGGGGCCGCGTGCGCGAGGCCGAGCTGAGCACCGGCGAGCGGATCGGCGGGGACGCCTTCGTCAGCACGATCCCGACCGAGCTGTACCTCCGGCTGCTCTCGGGCGACCGCACCCCCGAGCTCGAGCGGATCCGGTACTCAGCCCTGATCTCCGTCGTCTGCGCCACCCATCAGGCGGTGGATGCGCGCACCTACTGGATCAACCTGGCCTCGCTCGACCGGACGGCCTGCGGCATCTTCCTGCTGAGCTCGCTCAACCCGTCGATCGGAATGCCGGGCGACACCTGCGTGAACTTCGTCACCCACTTGCGCGGCCGGGACCGGCCGCTGTTCCACGTGCCGGACGACGAGCTGCTGGCGCGCTATCGCGACGACTTCCGGGCGGTTTTCGGATTCGACCTCGAGGCGTTCTGGACCCAGGTGTCCCGGGTGCCGATGTACT
This sequence comes from Gemmatimonadales bacterium, assembly GCA_035703025.1. Taxonomy (GTDB): domain Bacteria; phylum Gemmatimonadota; class Gemmatimonadetes; order Gemmatimonadales; family GWC2-71-9; genus CAVVWJ01. Next base: position 4,379 of record DASSYY010000093.1, read on the forward strand.
CGCCGGTGTTCGGCCGGGGGTTCCGGAACCCCCCGATCCGCAGCGCCTCGTGGGAGAACGTGTACTTCGGCGGCAACTACCGGACGTTTCCGTCGATCGTGTCGACGGGCACGGCGCTCGGCTCGGGCCTCCAGACCGCCGCCGCGGTGCTGGCGGACCTTGGACGCCGGACCGAGCTGCCGGCGGAGGCGTTCGGCTACCGGCTCGGGGCGATGCCCCGTGCCTGAACCGACCACGCGTGAGGCGCCGATGACGACGGCCGAGCTCGATAGACCCGCCGGGCCCTCGCGGGCGCTCGCCCTCGTGCGGGCGTTGCGCGTCCACCAGTGGGTCAAGAACCTGCTCGTGTTCGTGCCGGCGGTGCTCGATCACAAGCTGTTCGACGCCGAGACGATGGCCAAGTCCGCGACCGCGTTCGGCGCGTTCTGCTGCGCCGCGTCCAGCGCCTATATCCTCAACGACATTCTCGACGCCGAGGCGGACCGCCGGCACCCGACCAAGCGCTACCGGCCCTTCGCGGCCGGGACCCTGCGCCCCGTCGTCGGCGTCGTCCTCGTCCCGCTGCTGCTCGGCCTCGCCTTCGGGGTCAGCCTGCTCCAGCTGCCGGCCGCCTTCGTCGAGCTGCTGGCGCTCTACGTCGTCCTGACCACGACCTACTCGCTCTACCTCAAGCGGATCGCGGTCGTGGACGTGCTGGTCCTGGCCGGCCTCTACACGCTCCGGGTGCTCGCGGGCATCGCGGCGGCGCAGGTACGATTCTCCACCTGGCTGCTCGCCTTCTCGATGTTCCTGTTCCTGAGCCTCGCGTTCCTCAAGCGGTTTACCGAGGTGAGCGCGATGGAGGGCGCGGCGACCGAGCAGGTCCGTCGGCGGGGCTACCTCCGGGGCGACCGCGAATGGCTCGGCTCGATGGGCGGGGCGAGCGGCTATCTGTCGGTGCTGGTGCTCGCGCTCTACATCAACAGCGAGCAGGTGGTGGCGCTGTATCGCAATCCACTGCTCCTCTGGCTGGTGTGTCCGCTGCTCCTGTTCTGGACCAGTCGCATGTGGCTGCTGGCGCACCGCGGCCGGATCCACGACGATCCGATCGTCGCCACCGTGCGGGACCCGGCGAGCTACGTCCTCGGCGCGCTCGTCGCGCTCGTGATGTACGCGGCGCTCTGATGTCTGCGCTGGCGCAGCCGCATCCGTCACTCGAGCCGCGGATCCCCGCGCTGAACCCAGCGACTCCGCCCCGGCGTGCCTACCGCTCGTGGGGCCGCTACCCCTCGGCGGAGCCCGCCGGGGTGCTGCCCGTCGTCTGGCGCTCGGAGCCGCTCCCACTCGAGACGCTGCCGGGGCTGGTACTCCCCTCCGCCTGCGGGCGGAGCTACGGCGACAGCTGCCTCAACGGCGGCGGCCTGCTGCTGGACGTGAGCCGGCTCGACCGGATGATCGCCTTCGACGACGAGCAGGGCCTGCTCCGTTGCGAGGCCGGCGTGACGCTGGCCGCCATCCTGGCGCTCACGGTGCCCCGGGGATGGTTCCTGCCGGTGCTGCCGGGCACCCGCTGGGTCTCCGTCGGCGGGGCCATCGCCAACGATAGCCACGGCAAGAACCATCACCGCGCCGGCACCTTTGGCGCGCACGTCACCTGCCTGGAGTTGCTCCGCTCGAACGGGGAGCGGGTCGTCTGCACGCCCGCGGATCCGCTGTTCCAGGCCACCGTGGCCGGCCTCGGGCTCACGGGCCTGATCACGTGGGCCGAGCTCCGGCTGGCCCGGATTCCCGGGGCGGGGATCGCCATGGAGCGGATCCGGTTTTCGGGCCTCGACGCGTTCTTCGAGCTGGCGGCGGAGGACCACGCCTGGGAGTACACCGTGGCCTGGGTCGACTGCCTCGCGCGCGGACGAAGGCTGGGACGGGGGATCTACATGCGCGGCGACCACGCGCCTCTGGACGGCCCGGCGCCATCCCCCGAGGCCCGCGCGCGGTTCCGCGTGCCGGCGGACGCACCCGCCGGCCTGCTCAACCGGATCACGCTCGGCGCCTTCAACGAGGTGTACTACCGCGCCCAGCTCGCCACCCGCCGGCGGATGACCGTGCCCTATCCCGCCTTCTTCTTTCCGCTCGACGTGCTCGGTGACTGGGGCCGGCTCTATGGCGCGCGCGGCTTCGTCCAGTACCAGTGCGTCGTGCCCGACGCCGACGGCGGCGGGCCGATCCGGACGATCTTCGAGCGCATCGCGCGATCGGGAGAACCGGCCTCGCTCGCCGTGCTCAAGCGGTTCGGCGACGCGCGCTCGCCCGGAATGCTCTCCTTCCCGCGTGCAGGGATCACCCTCGCCGTCGACTTCCCGGTCCGCGGACCCGCCACCTTCGCTCTGCTCGACGATCTCGATGCCGTCGTGCGCGAGGCGGGAGGCGCCGTGTATCCGGCCAAGGACGCCCGCATGAGCCCCGAGAGCTTCCGCGCCTTCTTTCCCGGTCTCGACCGGTTCCGTCCCTATCAGGACCCCAAGTTTTCGTCCTCCCTCTGGCGGCGCGTGCATGCCTCCTGAAGCATCACCACGGGTCCTCATCGTCGGGGCCACCTCCGCGATCGCCACGGAGACCGCACGGGCCTATGCGGCGCGCGGCGCCCGGCTGTTTCTCGCGGGGCGCAACGCCGATCGCCTGGCGGCCGTCGCCGCCGACCTTCGCGTGCGGGGCGCCGCCGCGGTCGAGACCGCGGTGCTCGACGCGACCGATCACCGGCGGTGCGAGGAAGTGGTCGAGTCGGCCTGGGCGGCGTTCGGGGGTCTGGACGCGGCGCTCGTCGCTCAGGGCGTCCTGCCCGATCAGGCGCAGTGCCAGGCGAGCGCGGCGGAGGCGCTGCGCTCCATCGACGTCAACCTGGGGTCGGCCGTGGCCGTCCTCACGCCGCTGGCCAACCGGTTCGAGGCCGCGCGAGGGGGGTGCATCGCCGTGGTCTCGTCGGTGGCCGGGGACCGGGGGCGGCAGAGCAACTACGTCTACGGTGCGGCCAAGGGCGGGCTCGACCGGTTTCTGCAGGGACTTCGGAACCGGCTGTATCACGCCGGCGTCGCCGTGCTCACGGTGAAGCCCGGCTTCGTCGACACGCCCATGACCGCCGGCCTCGCGAAGAACGCGCTGTACGCGAGCCCACGACGCGTCGGGAGCGCCATCCACCGGGCGATCGAAGCCCGCCGAAGCGTGGTCTACATCCCGTGGTTCTGGCGCCCCATCATGTGCCTGATCTCCGGCCTGCCCGAAGCGGTGTTCAAGCGGCTCCGGCTGTAGCACGCCGCATGGCCCATCGCCCCTGGCTCCGCCTCCTGCCCGTACTGCTGCCCCTGGCCATCTTCGTCGGCACCGGGATCCGCGGTCTCGATTTCGGCCAGCACTGGGACGAGCGCCATTATCAGATCGCCCCCGTCCAGACGATGATCCGGAGCGGACAGCCGCTGCCCGGCTACTACGGCTATCCCGCGCTCGACTACTGGATCTCAGCCTCGGCCGTGATCCCCGATGCCGTCCCCGAGATGGCGCGCGGTCCGGGCGCCCGCGAACGGGTACTCGCGCGGATCGATACCCACGCGTTCCTGCTTCGCCTGCGGGCGGTGTTCCTCGGTGTCTGCGCCCTGACGGTGCTGTGGGTCTACCTGCTGGTGCTGGAGTGGCGGAACTCGGTTCTCGAGGCGCTGCTCGCGGCGCTGCTGCTGGCGACGTCGTGGGAGGTCGCCTACCACAGCCGCTGGATCGCGACGGACGGCATCCTGATGCAGTTCGGCGCGCTCACCATGCTGCTGGTGATGCGCTCGCAACGTCCCCTGGCGGGCGAGCACTGGCTGTGGCTGGCCGCTGTGGCGGCCGGGCTCGGTGCCGGGACCAAGTATCCAGGGGCGCTCCTGCTGTTTCCGGTGACAGCCGCCGGGTGGCTGCGGTGGCGGGTTCGGCTTCCGCTGCCCGTCGTGCTGGCCCGGCTGGCGGGGCTCTGCGCCACGGGGCTCGCGGCGTTCGTGATCACGAACCCGGTGGTCGTGCTGGCGCCGAGCTCGATGCTCGATGGGATCGCATCCGAGATCCGCCACTACCGGGGCGGTCACTACGGCCACACCGTGCACCCGGGCATAGGGCATCTCCGGCGCATCGTCACCTACCTGGGCCTGGCACTGTTTTCATGGTTCCGGCCCATCGCGCTCTTCCTCGCCTCACTCTGCGGGATCGGGATCTGGGCCTTGCGGAAGGAGCCGCGCACCGCACTGCTGCTGCTCTGCTTCCCGGCGGTGTACATCCTCTACTTCTCGCTGCAGAGCGCCCTTCTCGTGCGCAACTTTCTCGTCGTGGCGCCGTTCCTCGCGATCCTGGCAGCCCGGGGAGTCGCCGCGCTGAACCCGCCACCCTCCTCGTCCGGCCGGGCGAGCCTGCGCGCACGCGTGGCCGGGTCTGCCGGCCTGGGACTCGCAGCTCTGCTCGTGGCGGCGATCGCGGTCGACGCCGGGTGGCTCTGGCATGCGGCATCGACCATTCGACAGCGGAAGACCGCTGTCTTTGCGCGAGAGGCGGTGGCCTACGTCCGCGGCCGGCCGGGCACGACCTTCTACCTCTCCCCGCGCGTCCGCGCGCACTTTGCGGTGCTCGGCGCGGACGGGCTGCCCAACGTCACCGGCGATCCGTCGCGGGCGGCGCATGCGGTGTTCTACGCCCACGAGGGAACCCGCCGATTCCAGGATTGGCGGGCCAACCGCCTCGGGCTCACCGAGCGGTGGTTCGGCCCGTACGAGGTCAACTTCAACATCTATCCCAACTGGTGGGGCGACGACCGGATCGTCGTGATGTCGATGGCCAAGGCGAGAAGCCTCCGCCTGCTCGTCGCCTCGGCGGCGCCGCGATGAGCGAGAGGTCGGGCTCGCGCCGCCGGCGAGGCTGTCCGGTGCTGACGCTGCTGCTGGGCGCGCTGGTCGCGTGCCGACCGCCGTCGCCCGGAGTCCACGACATCCGAGCGGTCGCTCGCGGTTCGATGCCGCCGGGCAGGTGGGGGTTGCCCAAGACCGACCCCTGCGCCGTCCTCCCTCGCGCGGTGATCGAATCCCTGGCAGGGGCCACCGTCCAGAGCCCGGAGCCCGGTGGGGCCACGATCGACGGCTCCGCCTGCCGGTTCACGGGTAGTGAGGAGCGCTTCGTCATCACGATGGGATTGATCAGCACCAATGCGTATGAATCGCTCAGGCTGGACTTTGGGGGGGATTGCGTACCAGGCGTCGGGGACGAGGCGTTGGTCGACGGCCCGGATCAGCTGGGTGACGTGACCCTCGTCGCGAGAGCCGGGGATGCGGCGGTCATGGTCATGGTTTCCGGGAACATGCCTGGCACGGTGGGCCCGGCCAGGCGCAGGCTGGCCGCCGATATCGCCCGGCGGGCGCTCGAGCGGCTGAATCCCGCGACCGCCGGCATCCGTCCGAAGCCCGGGGGCCCAGAATCTTCCCGTGCCGTCGATCACCGATCCCCAGTCATCTACATTCCGTGGCTTCAGCGACGCCCGAGGCTGTGAGACCGACGGCGTGAACCTTTCGACAGGACAACCATGCGCGTATCGACTCTGATCGTGTGCCTCGCGGCCGCGGCCACAGCTCCGCTCGCCGCGCAGGCGGGCTCGCCCGCCTCCGCCGCCACCCGCGCCGCCCATGCCCTGGATGCGCGCGTGCTGCGGGCTCATCTCGAGTTCCTGGCGGACGACGCGCTCGAGGGCCGCGCGCCTGGTACCCGGGGCGGCAAGACGGCCGCCAAGTACATCGCCTCCCAGTTCGAGCGGCTCGGCCTCGAGCCGGCGGGCGATAGCGGTACGTACTTCCAGCGCGTCCCGATCATCTCGCTGACTCCCGCGCCCACGCTTGCGGTTGCGGGCGCGTCGGCCGCTCCACTGGTCTGGAAGAACGACTTCGTGATGTGGTCCATGCGCAACGACTCGCTCGTGAGCGCGCACGGGGACGTGGTGTTCGCCGGCTACGGGATCGTGGCGCCCGAGCTCGGGTGGAACGACTACGAGGGACTGGACGCGAAGGGGAAGATCGTCGTCGTGCTGGTGAATGATCCCGGCCTGCAGGACTCGACCATCTTCCGCGGAAAGATCCTCACCTACTACGGCCGATGGACCTACAAGATCGAGGAGGCCCAGCGACAGGGGGCCGCCGGCATCCTGATGGTCCACACCCCCGAGAGCGCGACCTACCCCTGGACCACCGTCCTGTCGGGATGGGTGGGGCCGCAGGTGCGACTCGAGACGCCCCCCGGATCGCTGGTCGTTGCCGGCTGGATCCAGCAGGATGCCGCCGCCCGCCTGTTCCAGCAGGGCGGCCAGGATCTCGCGGCCCTCACCTCGGCCGCGGCGAAGCGCGGGTTTCGCCCCGTGCCCCTCAACCTCCAGCTCGACGCCGCGGTTCAGAGCACGATCCGCCGCTCCGAGACCGAGAACGTCCTGGGCCGGTGGCCCGGCAAGGGGGCGCTGGCGCGGGAGGTCGTACTGATCGGAGGTCATTACGACCACTTCGGGATCGGCGCGCCGGTCGACGGCGACTCCATCTACAACGGCGCGGAGGACAATGCCTCGGGCACGGCGGGCGTCATGGCGACGGCCGAGGCCTTCGTGCGAAGCGGGGTCCACACCGGCCGCTCCCTGGTGTTCGTCGGCTTTGCGGCCGAGGAATCGGGCCTGCTCGGCTCGCAGGCGCTGGCGACGAATCCGCCTTTCCCGCTCCGGGACATGGCGGCCATCCTGAACGTCGACGTGCTCAACCTGTACGGCCGCACCCGCGACTTTTCGGCGCTCGGCCTGGAGCAATCGTCGCTCGGCCGGGCCATCGGTCAGGCCGCCGCCGCGGAGGGGCTGCGGGTGACGACCAACGAGGAGGCCCTGATCCGGGGGGCGTATTTCCGCTCGGACCACTTCTCGCTGGCGCGGGCAGGGGTACCCGGAACGAGTCTGGAGAGCGGGTCCGACTTCGTGGGCCGGCCGGCGGGCTGGGGCAAGGAGCAGAAGGATCTGTACACCGAGAAGCGCTATCACCAGCCGAGCGACGAGGTCCAACCCTGGTTCAATTACGACGGCGCCATGCAGCAGCTTCGCGTCATCATCAGGACAGCGATGCTCGTCGGGAATGCCCCGACCCAGCCGGTCTGGGCGGCCAACTCCGAATTTCGGCAGGCGGGTGAGGCCAGACGCGGGGCTTCGACCCGGTAGCCCTTCGGGCGGCGGGAGTTATGGGCGGCCGCCCTACCCAAGGTGAGCCGCCCCACCTATCTTCCCGGCCGTTTACGCCCTGCCTCCCTCCCCAGGAGCGTTTCTGGAACTGCCCAACCAGCACCGGATTCCGCTCACCTGGCTGCTCGAGAATGCCGGGCCGTCCATCCGGTACCGCACCTACACCGAGCTGGCCCCCCCCGGATACGCCTCCCCGGAGGCGATCGAGGCCGCCCACCTGGCGGTCGTCGAGTCGAAGACCGCGTCTGCCGTGGTCAAGAAGCAGAAGGACACCGGCGTGTGGGGGGGCAACCTGCTCGGGCTGGCTGCGTCCGCCGCGCAGGGCATCAAGGACGTGGGCACGATTCCCCAATATCGCCGCCTGCTGCAGCTCGGCTGGCCCCGCGCGAGCCGCCCGTTCAAGCTGGGCGACCGGGTGCTCTTCCGGCTCCTGAGCCGCGACGAGGATCCCGCGCTGCTGTTCGAGTTCCAGAAGATGGTCAAGTCGGATGTCGAGGCGGAGGCCTGGGCCCGGGGCATCATGCGGGAAGCCGCCTCGGCAGCACTGGCAGAGGCCGGCTACGCGGACGATCCACGGCTGCGCGGCGCCGGCCATAAGATCGCAAACGCCATCTCCCAGTTCCTCCGGAGTCCGCTGGCCGAGAAGCCGTTCGTCAAGGCGGGGAAGCAGATCGCGCTGCATCCCGAGGCGCACCCGCCAAGCTGGTACTCGGTGGCGATGCTGTCGTTCATGCCCAATCTCCAGCGCGAGCGCGCCGGGTTCACCGAGCGTCTGGGGCATTACCTGGCCCAGCCTGCACCCAAGAAGGCGTTCGTCATCCAGGTCGGGAAGCGCACGGTCAAGCCGCAGCACCTGCTCCTCGGGGATCCCATCGAGACCGACTCGAAGGGTCAGCCCTCGGACGTGCCGCTGGCCCTGCACTACATCGAGCTGATGGCACGCATGGGGGCGCTGCCGTGGGCCCCGGTGGCGTCGAAGGCCCTGGGGCGGCTGCTGAAGGACACCGACGAGCAGGGGGTCTGGCGGCCCAAGAACCTGCGGTCGCAGCCCAAGGCCGTCAACAAGATTACGTACCACTATTACCCGCTGCTCGCGGACGCCAAGACGACCGAGGGGCGCGAGGTGGACGTCACCTTCCGGCTGGCGCTCATCGCCAAGCTGCTCGGCTGGCCCATCCAGTACGACTGAGCGCCCGCCTCCCGCGCACCCATTGCGGGAGCAGGCGTAGTATCACAAACTACTCACCATGCCGCGGCTCGACCTCACCCTTTTCGGCTTCACGCCCACCGAGAGTCTGGTGTACGAGGTCCTCCTCACGGGGGGGCCGGGCACGGGGTACGCCATTGCCCGCTCGGCGGGGCTGGCGCGCGCCAACGCATACAGCGCGCTGGAGGGGCTGGTCACGAAGGGCGCGGCACGCGTCGAGGGCGGCCGCCCGAAGCGCTACCGGCCCGAGACGCCGGCGGCGCTCATCGCCCGAATCTCCACCGACCATGGCCAGGCGCTCGAGCGGTTGAGCAGTGATCTCGACTCCGTCAGCGTTCCCGCCACCCCGACGCTGGTCGAAATCGAATCCGGCCGTGCCATCCTGCAGCTCGTTACCCACGACGTGGCCCGTGCCACCGCCTCGGTGGCCCTGCTGGCGCCGGCGGATGCCTTCCCGCTGCTGGCGCCCGCGCTCCGGCGGCCGTATGCGGCCGGGGTTCCGCTGATCCTCTGCGCGACGGCACCGGTGGATCTCGGCTTCGGGGTCGTCGAGGTGGTTTCCGCAGCCCAGCCGTGGCCCGGCATGCCGATCATCAGCGTGGTCGACGATCGGAGCGCGATCCTGGCGGCGCGCCAGGGCGCAGACGTGCGTGGCCACTGGAGCACCGCGCCGGCGTTCGTGGCCGGCGCCCGCCTCGCTCTCGAGCGCTTTCGCCACGGCTCATGACCGACCCGCTCGACGACGCACTGCTGCAGCTGCAGCACGAGTACCTCGCGGCGTTTCCCGACCGGCTTGAGGAGCTCCGAACGGACATCGCGGCCTTTCGTGCCCTTCGCCCCGAGGCGGCGGCGGCGCTGCGGATGCACTTTCACCGCCTGGCGGGCTCGGGCGGCTCGTACGGCTTCCCCGAGATCAGCACCGTCGCGCGCGAGATGGAGAACTGGATGGCGACCAAGCCGGCCCCCGGCGAGGCGCCCCGTCTCGACGCCGCCGTCGATCACCTGGCGACGCTGTTCCGCCAGGCCCAGGCCAAGCTCGGGAGCACCGTCCGACCGGCGGGGGCAACCCGTCGCGCCACGGTCATCCTGCCCGCCTCCCCCGACCAGGATCGACTGGTCGCGGGATTGCGCGCCGAAGGTTACGACGTGCGCCTGGCGCACCGGCGAGACGACCCGGCCGGCCTGCCCGCCGGGGAGCGCCCGGATCTGCTCGTGATCGGGGCCGCGGCCGGCGAGGGCGACCCCTCGGCGGTCGCGTCCACCTGGACCGCCCACGCACTGCGACCGAGAGCGGTGGTGCTGATCGAGACGCTTCGGGCGGTGGATCGTCTCCGGGCCATCGCGTCCGGGGTGGACGCGGTCATTCCGGTCGAGCGCATGGTCCAGGACCTCCCTCGGTACGCCCGCGCCCTGGCGACGATCGGGCCCCCGCCGTCGACCGTGCTCCTGGTCGATCACGACGCGGAGCGGGCCGCGGCCAAGTCCGAGTGGCTGGAGCAGGCGAGCATCCGCGTCGTGCGCTGCGCCCTCGCCCAGGCCGTGCAGGAGCTGCTGGAGCGGGAGGTCCCCGATCTCGTGCTGCTCGCCACCCATCTGCCCGACGGCGATGCGGCCACGGTCGCCAGAATCGTGCGGGACGACCCGCGCTTCCGGATGATGCCGATCGTCTTCGCCGGTCACGACGAGGTGGCCGAGCGCGTGACGGCGCTCCAGGCGGGGGCGGACGACTATCTGGCCGGGCCGACCGAGCCGGAGCTGCTGCTGCAGACGGTGGTGGTGCGGGCGGAGCGGGGGCGCCGGCTGCGCGAGCTGCTGATCCGCGACCCGCTGACCGGCCTGCTCAACCAGGTCACCCTGCTGGCCGAGCTGGACTACGCGGTGGACTACGGCCGGCGGCATGGCGGGCCGCTCTCCCTCCTGGTGTTCGATCTCGACCGCTTCCACGAGGTGAACGAGCGCTTCGGCCAGCTCGTGGGCGACCAGGTCCTCCGCCACGTAGCCAACGTGTTCCGGTCGAGCGTCCGCGCGAGCGACCTCATCGGGCGGTTCGGAGGCGAGGAGTTCGCGATGGTGCTTCGGGGGGTGCCGGCCGAAGGCGCGGCCGTGGTGGCCTCCAAGCTCCGGCGCGTCCTCGGCGAGCAGTCGGCCACCACGGCCGAGGGGATCATCATTCCGCTGCACGTGAGCGTGGGCTGGGCCTGTTTCCCGGCCAACGGCGGAAGCGCCGGCGAGCTCGTGCATGCCGCGGTGCGGGCGATGCGGCGGGAGAAAGCCGAAAGATGACGAGGGCGACCGACCCCACTCGAACAGAATAGAGTCACCGTGCCCGAGGCCCAAGCACGCGAAGGGGGCATGCCCTGAGGCATGCCCCCTTC